>NZ_JBEXPT010000001.1:104790-217905 GCF_040612195.1 Streptomyces sp. NPDC006450
AGCGCGCCGCGAGTTTTTACCACCAACACCAGCCCCCACACCCCCCCACACCCCCCCGCCCCGCCGTTTGTTACCGCACAAACAAGGCCCCGCTCGGGCTCCCAGGGCCTCAGCCCTGTGCGGCCCACCACTCCTTGAGGGCGGTGACCGCCGCGTCGTGCTCCATGGGACCGTTCTCCAGCCGCAGCTCCAGCAGGAACGCGTAGGCCTTGCCGATCACGGGTCCGGGACCCACGTCGAGGACCCGCATGATCTCGTTGCCGTCGAGGTCGGGCCGGATCGCGTCCAGCTCCTCCTTCTCCTGCAGCTGGGCGATGCGTTCCTCCAGCCCGTCGTAGGTCCGGGAGAGCGCGTTCGCCTTGCGCTTGTTGCGCGTGGTGCAGTCGGAGCGGGTCAGCTTGTGCAGACGGTCCAGCAGCGGACCGGCGTCGCGGACATAGCGCCGCACGGCCGAGTCGGTCCACTCCCCGTCTCCGTAGCCGTGGAAGCGCAGGTGCAGCTCCACCAGCCGGGACACGTCCTTGACCATGTCGTTGGAGTACTTGAGCGCGGTCATGCGCTTCTTGGTCATCTTCGCGCCCACCATCTCGTGGTGGTGGAAGGAGACCCGTCCATCGCTCTCGAACCGGCGGGTCCGGGGCTTGCCGATGTCGTGCAGCAGCGCCGCGAGCCGCAGCACCAGGTCCGGGCCGTCCTCCTCCAGTGCGATCGCCTGCTCCAGCACGATCAGCGAGTGGTCGTAGACGTCCTTGTGCCGGTGGTGCTCGTCACTCTCCAGACGCAGCGCCGGCAGCTCCGGCAGCACGTGCTCGGCCAGCCCCGTGTCCACGAGGAGACCCAGGCCCTTGCGCGGGTGCGCGGACAGCAGCAGCTTGTTCAGCTCGCCCTGGACCCGCTCGGCCGAGACGATCTCGATGCGGCCGGACATCTCCGTCATGGCCGTCACCACGTCCGGGGCGACCTCGAAGTCGAGCTGGGCGGCGAACCGCGCGGCCCTCAGCATCCTCAGCGGGTCGTCGGAGAAGGAGTCCTCGGCGGTGCCCGGGGTGCGCAGCACACCCGCCCGGAGGTCCTCCAGACCGCCGTGCGGGTCCACGAACTCCTTCTCGGGGAGCGCGACGGCCATCGCGTTCACCGTGAAGTCCCGGCGGACGAGGTCTTCCTCGATGGAGTCGCCGTAGGACACCTCGGGCTTGCGCGAGGTCCGGTCGTAGGACTCCGAGCGGTACGTGGTCACCTCGATCTGGAAGCTTCGGTCAGCGTCTCCGACACGGGCTTCCTTCTGCGCACCGACCGTGCCGAAGGCGATGCCGACGTCCCAGACCGAGTCGGCCCACGGCCTGACGATCTTGAGAACGTCCTCGGGACGGGCGTCGGTGGTGAAGTCGAGGTCGTTGCCGAGGCGCCCGAGCAGCGCGTCGCGGACGGACCCGCCGACCAGGGCGAGGCGGAAACCCGCCTCCTGGAAACGGCGGCCGAGCTCGTCGGCGACAGGGGCGATCCGCAGCAGTTCGCTCACTGCGCGGGCCTGCCCGTGATTCAGGACACTGGGGTTGTCTTCGTTGGCGTTCGGCACAACAGAAAAGGGTACGTGCCCGGCCCGCCGGGAACTCCCGTGTTTTGCGGCCACCCCGGCCCACGGCCCCACCGGGGCGGACCCGATCATGTGGAGCAAGGCGCGGCACTCGCGCACAGCGGGCCTCGTTACCATGCGTGGACGCACAAACGACGACCACTGACACTTCGAGGGACGGGCGAGCGCGTTGGCCGATGCGGCAGACATCCAGGGGGCGCCGCTCGCTCCTGCCCGGCGGCGCTGGCTGCGGCGCGCGGTCGTCCTGCTCGCCGGGACCCCGGTACTCGCCGGCCTGGTCTACTCGCACGCCCCCGAAGCCCAGGCCGCCGACACGGCGGCCGCCGCCGTCGACGTCCAGCTCGACGCCCTGGCACCGAGCGCCCCGGTCAAGGGCGACACCCTCACCATCTCGGGAACCGTGATCAACAACGGTTCCGAGAAGATCACCGACGCGCACGTGGGTCTGCGGGTCGGGCCGGCGCTGGGGGACCGCAGCTCCATCGACGAGGCCGCGGACCGGGGCGGCTTCCGTGCGGGAACCGACCCGGCGGAGGTCGGCCCCGA
The DNA here is from genome assembly GCF_040612195.1 of Streptomyces sp. NPDC006450. Taxonomy (NCBI): domain Bacteria; kingdom Bacillati; phylum Actinomycetota; class Actinomycetes; order Kitasatosporales; family Streptomycetaceae; genus Streptomyces; species Streptomyces sp. NPDC006450. The sequence continues at coordinate 106,931 of NZ_JBEXPT010000001.1, forward strand.
GTTCGCCGTGAAGATCGATTCGCTGCCCTCGAAGGTCAGCCAGCCGTTCACCCTCAAGGTTCCGGTGAACAAGCTGGACCTGGACGAGGACGGCGTCTACCAGCTCGGCGTCTCCCTGTCCGGGGAGACCGAGAGCCGCCAGTACGAGCGGGTCCTCGGCATCAAGCGGACCTTCCTGCCCTGGCAGCCGGAAGCCGCCGCCAAGCGGTCCCAGCTCGCGTACGTGTGGCCGTTGATCTCCACCACGCACTTGACCTCGGAGACCGGCTCGGACGAGCTGCAGACCCCCGTCTTCCTCGACGACAGCCTCGCCGACGAGCTGAAGCCGGGCGGCCGCCTGGAACAGATGGTCACCCTCGGCAAGGACCTTCCCATCACCTGGGTCATCGACCCGGATCTGCTCTACACCGTCGATGCCATGACCAAGGGCTACCGGGTCCGCACCCCCGACGGCCGGACCGTCCAGGGCAAGAACAAGGCCATCGCCGAGCAGTGGCTGAGCCTGCTGGAAGGCGCCGTCCAGGGCAAGAAGGTCGTCGCCCTGCCCTTCGCCGATCCGGACATCGCCTCGCTCGCCCACCACGGCAAGGACGTCTCCGGCACCCTGGGACAGCTGCGGCCGGCCACCGACAAGGCGAAGCAGGCCGTCGAGACGGTCCTGCACGTCCCCGCGAGCACCGACTTCTCCTGGCCCGTGGAAGGGGCGATCGACCCCTCGATCGTCAACGTCGCGACCTCGGCGGGCGCCCACAACGTCCTCACCCGCAGCGACAGCCTCCAGGAGACCGGCGCCCTCGGCTACACCCCGTCGGCCGCCCGCCCCATCGGCGCGGGCACCACCGCGGTCGTCGCCGACGCCGAGCTCTCCACCGCCTTCCAGGGCGACATGCTCCGCGCCGGGACGTCCACCCTCGCCGTACAGCAGTTCCTCGCCCAGACCCTCGCCCTGAACCTCCAGGACACCGACAACCAGCGCAGCTTCGTCGTCGCCCCGCAGCGGATGCCCAGCTCCAGCCAGGTACAGACGATGGCCGCCGCCATACGGGCTCTGCAGGCGGGCCGCTGGAGCCAGGCCGTGGACCTGGAGGCGGCGGCCACCGCCACTCCCGACCCCCGCGCCGCGAGGCAGGTTCCGGGTGCCGGCCAGTACCCCGAGGCGCTGAGCAAGCAGGAACTGCCGGTTTCCGCCTTCGAGAAGATCCGTACCACCGAGACCACCCTCGACCACTTCAAGGTGATCCTGACCGCGCCCGATCGCGTGGAGATCCCCTTCGGCAACACCACCAACCGGGAGATGTCCACCTCGTGGCGCGGCCGCCCCGATGCGGCGTGGGACTACCGGGACCAGGTGCAGCGGTACCTGATCCGGCTGACCGAGAAGGTCAAGATCATCCCCAAGTCCGACGCGACGCTCTCCGGACACAGCGCGACCATCCCCGTCAGCGTCCAGAACAGCCTCGTCCAGGACACCCACAACCTGGTCCTGCGGGTGCGGTCCGCCAACCCGACCCGCCTGATGTTCGGCGACAGCGGTGAGTCCCAGCAGGAAGTCGCGATCCAGGGCGGGCACAGCCAGACCGTGAAGTTCCCCGCCAACGCCACCGCGAGCGGCCCCGTCGAGGTGACGGCCCAGCTCTTCACCACCGACGGCGTGCCCTACGGCAAGGCCCGCAAGTTCACCGTCGAAGCCACCGAGGTGACCCCGACCGTCATGCTCGTCATCGCGGGCGGTGTCCTCCTCCTCGTGCTGGCCGGCATCAAGATGTACGCCAGCCGCAAGCGTGTCGCGGCACGCGCCGCCGCCGAGGAGAGCACGCAGCAGAGTGACGAGTCCCCGGACACCGGACCGCAAAGCGCGGACCCGTCCGGCACGGGTGAGACAGTGGACCGTTGAGCGATGCCGTGGCCGGTCGGCCTGGGGACGATGAGGTGGGGTTTCGATGAACGCGCCGTACGAAGGTGACCGCGCGCAGGGCACTGGTGGGCCCGCGCCCTCCCAGGGCACTGCCCCCGGCACCCCGGTGCCGGGGCAGGTTCCCGCGCCCGCGCCAGCGCCGGACCACGACCCCTATGTCCAGGACGCCTACGCCTACGACCCGTACCGGGCGCAGGACCTCTCCGCCCAGGACCCGGTGGCCGAGGTCCTGTACGACCGCGCCTCGCACCCCCCGCCTCCGCCCGGCACCTTCCAGGAGCCCGGTCCGCTCTACGCGGCCCCGCCGGCTCCCGCGTACGCCCCGGACCCGCGGGTATGGGCCCAGACCCCGCCGCCCGAGCCGGACGGCCCGTCGCGGCACCTGCCCTACGGCGACCACGCAACGACCACGCAGTTCGTCGGCGTGGACTCCCTCGTGACCAAGGCCGCCGACGAGGCCCCCCGTCCGGACGCCTTCGCCCACCTCTACCGGGACCAGGACGCGGCGCCCCGCACCCCCGCCGAGGACGCGCCCGTAGCCGCCCCGGCACCGGCCAAGCCCGCCGGCCGCGCCTCCAGTCTGCTCAAGTCCAGCGCCCTAATGGCCGCCGGCACGATCGTCTCCCGCATCACCGGCTTCCTGCGGACCCTGGTGATCGCCGGGGCGATCGGCGTCGCCACCCTCAACGACAGCTACCAGGTCGCCAACACCCTGCCGACGATGATCTACGTCCTGGTCGGCGGCGGTGCCCTCAACGCCGTCTTCATCCCGCAGTTGGTGCGCGCGATGAAGAACGACGAGGACGGGGGAGAGGCGTACGCCAACCGGCTGCTCACCCTCGTCATGGTCCTGCTGGGCGCCGTCACCGTGGTCTGTGTGCTCGCGGCCCCGCTGTTCATCGGCATGATGTCGCAGAAGATCGCCGACGACCCGGCGCGGCTGGACGTCGCCGTCGCCTTCGCCCACTACTGCCTGCCCACCATGTTCTTCATGGGCGTGCACGTGGTCCTCGGTCAGATCCTCAACGCCCGCGGCCGGTTCGGCGCGATGATGTGGACCCCGGTCCTCAACAACGTCGTCGTCATCGCCACCTTCGGCGCCTTCATCTGGGCCTTCGGCGGCTTCACCACCACGGGCGTCACCGAAGCCGGCATCACTCCCGAGGGCGTCCGGCTGCTGGGCCTGGGCACCCTGCTCGGCCTCGTCGTCCAGTCCCTGGCGATGCTTCCCTACCTGCGCGACGCCGGCTTCAAGCCGCGCCTGCGGTTCGACTGGAAGGGCCACGGCCTCGGCAAGGCCGCCGGCCTGGCCAAGTGGACGTTCTTCTTCGTCCTCGCCAACCAGCTCGGCCTGATCGTCGTCACCCAGCTCGCCACCTGGGCGGGCGAAGTGGCCGACAAGCAGGGCCACGGCGGTACCGGCATCACCGGCTACAACTACGCCCTGCTGCTCTGGCAGATGCCGCAGGCCATCATCACCGTCTCCGTCATGACCGCCGTGCTGCCGCGCATCTCCCGGTCCGCCCACGACGGCGACGCCGCCGCCGTCCGCGACGACATCTCCTACGGACTGCGCACCTCGGCCGTCGCGATCGTGCCCTGCGCCTTCGCGTTCCTCGCCCTGGGCGTCCCCATGGCCGGTCTGCTCTACGCCGGGTCCGGCACGGGCAGCGCCCAGAACATCGGTTTCATCCTGATGGCCTTCGGCCTCGGACTGATCCCGTACTCCGTCCAGTACGTGGTCCTGCGCGGCTTCTACGCCTACGAGGACACCCGGACGCCCTTCTACAACACGGTCATCGTGGCCGCCGTCAACGCGGGCATGTCCGCGGTCGCCTTCTTCGTGCTCCCCGCCCGCTGGGCCGTCGTGGGCATGGCCGCCGCCTACGGCCTCGGCTACGCCGTGGGCGTCGGTGTCGCCTGGCGCCGACTGCGCGCCCGCCTCGGCGGCGACCTCGACGGGGCACACGTGATGCGCACCTACACCCGGCTCATCGGCGCGTGCGTCCCCGCGGCCGCCGTGGCCGGCGCCGTGGCCTACGCCGTCCTGCACTTCATCGGCAGCGGAGCACTCGGTTCCCTCACGGCCCTGGTGGCCGGCGGCATCTCCCTGGCGGCGGTGTTCCTCGTCGCCGCCAAGCGGATGCGCATCGAAGAACTCAACGCCATGGTCGGGATGGTCCGCGGACGCCTGGGGCGCTGATGCGTACAACCATCCCGCTCCCTGGCGTGTCGTGCAGAGCGGTGGACTGTGGGCACAATTGGCATGGCTTCGCAGACTGGCCGACAGTGCGCAACGGATGGGGAGGCGGGGACGACGGTGGCGGAACGTAGCACGGCTGCCGTCGACGTGGCCGACAACGGCGGCGACGAGCCGCTGGCCGCGGAGACGGCCCAGGCCACGGCCGACGGGGTGGACATCCAGAACGGACAAGCCGCGGACGGAACCATGCCCGAGAAGGACGGCGATCGCAGGAACCCGGCACCCGCTGCCGCGCCCGAACTGCACAGCGGTCACAAACTGGCCAGACGCTACCGGCTCGAAGAGTGCGTCACCCGTCTGGACGGATTCAGCAGCTGGCGTGCAATGGACGAGAAGCTGCGCCGGGCCGTGGGCGTCCACCTGCTGCCCGCCGACCACGCGCGGGCCCGTGCCGTCCTGGCGGCCGCCCGCTCCTCCGCGCTGCTCGGCGACCCCCGGTTCGTCCAGGTCCTCGACGCCGTGGAGGAGAACGACCTCGTCTACGTCGTCCACGAGTGGCTCCCCGACGCCACGGAGCTCACCGCGGTCCTCGCCGCGGGCCCCATGGAACCGCACGAGGCCTATCAGCTCGTCAGCCAGGTCTCCCAGGCCATGGCCGCCGCGCACCGCGAGGGCCTGGCTCACCTGCGGCTGACCCCCAGCGCGATACTGCGCACCTCCACGGGCCAGTACCGCATCCGCGGCCTCGCCGTGAACGCCGCCCTGCGCGGCATCACCAGCGAGACCCCGCAGCGTTCGGACACCGAGGCCATCGGCGCCCTCCTGTACGCCTCGCTGACCCAGCGCTGGCCGTACGAGAACGACGCCTACGGCCTCACCGGCCTGCCCAAGGGCGTCGGCCTGATCGCCCCCGACCAGGTCCGCGCCGGCGTGCACCGCGGTCTGGGCGAGCTGGCCATGCGCGCCCTCGCCAACGACGGGGCCACCGCCTCGCGGCAGGAACCCGCCTGCACCACCCCGGAGGAGCTCTCCAAGGCCGTGGCCGCGATGCCCCGCATCCGGCCGCCGGAGCCCACGTTCACAGCGCCTCCGGAGTACCAGCACACCACCTACCAGCAGGGCAGCTACGGCAGGCCCCAGGGCCCCGGCATGCCCACCGCGCAGGTACTCGGCGTCGTTCCTCCGCCGCCGCCCCTGCAGAGCCGTACCGGCCGCGTCCTCAAGTGGGGCGTCGCGGCCCTGCTGATCGCCGCCCTCGGACTGGGCAGCTGGCAGCTCGCCGACACCCTGCTCAACCGGAACAACCAGGGCAGCACCAGCGGCAGCGAGACCACGCACGAGAAGGCCGCCGACGTCCCGGAGAAGAAGGAGCCCACGCTCCTCTCCATCAAGGGTGCCCAGGAGTACTACCCCGACGGCCTGGCCCAGGACGCCAACAACGTGGGGAACACCCACGACGGCGACGCCACCACCTACTGGCGCACCAAGAGCTACCGCGACGGCCCGGAGATGAAGGCGGACTTCAAGGCCGGAGTCGGCATCGTCTACGATCTCGGCTCCGAACAAGCGGTCAACGGCGCTTCGATAGCGCTGAAGTACGCCGGCAACCACACGACCGTCACGCTCTACGCGGCCGACTCCATGTCCTCGTCGACCCCGGTCGGCTCCATGAAGAAGATCGCGACCGGCACCACCTCGGACAGCACGCTCAAGGCGACCACCGACACACCGGTCACCACGCGCTACGTCGTCGTCTGGATCACTGCGATGCCGCAGGCGGGCACCGACACGTACAGCGGAGCGGGGTTCAAGCAAGCCATCACGGACGTGAAGTTCACGGGCTGACGGACGGCAGGGGAGGGGCCCAGCGTTGGACGAAGCCACACCCGGCGGCCGCAGCGACCAGGAACTCCTGTCGCTGCACGCCGCCGGTGACCCGGACGCCTTCGGCGAGCTCGTACGCCGGCACCGCGACCGGCTGTGGGCCGTGGCCCTGCGCACCCTCGGCGACCGGGAGGAGGCCGCCGACGCCGTGCAGGACGCCCTCGTCTCCGCCTACCGGGCCGCACACACCTTCCGCGGCGAATCCGCCGTCACGACCTGGCTGCACCGGATCACGGTGAACGCCTGTCTGGACCGGGCCCGCAAGGCCGCCTCCCGCAGGACCTCCCCCCTCGACGACACGGACCGCCTGGAGCGCCTTCTGGAGCCCCACGAGTCCGCCGAGGCGCCCGCGGAGCGCCAGGACCTCCACCGGCAGCTGCTGGCGGCCCTGAGCACCCTCCCGGCAGATCAGCGGGCCGCTCTGGTCCTCGTCGACATGCAGGGCTACCCCGTCGCCGAGGCCGCCCGCGTGCTCGACGTCCCCGTCGGCACCGTGAAGAGCCGGTGCGCACGCGGCAGGGCGAAACTCGTCCCGCTCCTCACTCATCTGCGCACGCATACCGGGGATAACACCGACACCGAGCGGGGAAGGAACCGGACACCGGGGACAACCGTCCCACCGGCGGCAGAGCGCGGGGATCCGGCCCCGGATCCCAACGCAGTGAAGGGCGGAGGTGGACGAGCGTGAACCCCACAACCGGCGCGACCGGCACGATCGGGCACCCCGACGTCTCGGAGATCTCCGAGCTGGCGGAAGGCCTCCTCTCCCCGTCCCGCACGGCGGAGGTCCGCAGCCATCTCGGCGACTGCCCCCTGTGCGCGGACGTCCGTGCCTCCCTGGAGGAGATCCGGGCCCTGCTCGGCACTCTGCCCGGACCCGCCCGGATGCCCGTCGACATCTCCGGCCGGATCGACGCGGCCCTCGCCGCCGAAGCACTCCTCGACGCCACCACCCCGCACGCGGAGTCCGAACCCGACCACCCGGACCGGGCGGCCTCCGGGGTCGCCGGTGCCGATGTTTCACGTGAAACGCCCCCCGCACCGCTCGGTGAAACCGGCGCCCTGCGACCCTCCGGTCACCCGGCCGGCCCAACCGGCCCCGGACGGCGTCGCGGACGCCGCCGGATCGCCCTCGCGGGCGGACTGCTCGCGGCGTGCGCCGCCGGGGTCCTCGTGGCCGGCCTCCTGTCCGGTGACCATCCCGCGCAGGACATGTCCGCGCGGAGCAAGACCTCCGACACCCGGTCCGGCGCGCCCGAGTACACCGCCCAGGGGCTCCCCGGCACCGTGCGCGAGCTCCTCGCGTCCGGCGGCCCGGGGGACAAGGCGGTGGGGGAGAGGGCGCCGGGGGAGAACAACACCTTCGGAGTGGAGAACAGCCCTCCGGCCGCACCGAGCCTCGCCCCGGCCGATGGCGAAGCCCCCCGGGCACCCGCCTGCGTACAGGAAGCCACCGGCCGCACCGAGACCCCCCTGGGCTTCGAGCCCGGCACCTACGAGGGCCGGGACGTCTTCCTCATCGTCCTGCCCCACCCCGGCGACCCCGCCGTCGTGGACGCCTATCTCATCGGCTCCGCGTGCGTCACCGACCCCTCGGCCGTCCCCGGAAAGCCCCTCCTCACCCGCACCTACCCGAGGAGCTGAGAAGCCGGGAAGCTCGGGGGGAAATCTCGGGAATGCAGGCGCCGTAGGATCCGTTGGGTGGGGTGAGAGTCCACACCGGCCCCCGGTAGGCAGCAGGCAGTCCGCAGAGACGAGGAATCAACCCGTGAGCGACGTACGAAACGTGATCATCATCGGCTCCGGGCCGGCCGGTTACACCGCCGCCCTGTACACCGCACGCGCTTCGCTCAAGCCCCTGGTCTTCGAAGGTGCCGTCACCGCCGGTGGCGCGCTGATGAACACCACCGAGGTCGAGAACTTCCCCGGCTTCCAGGACGGCATCATGGGGCCGGACCTCATGGACAACATGCGTGGCCAGGCCGAGCGCTTCGGCGCCGAGCTGATTCCGGACGACGTCGTCGCCGTGGACCTCACCGGTGAGATCAAGACCGTCACCGACACCGCCGGCACCGTGCACCGCGCCAAGGCCGTGATCGTGACCACCGGTTCCCAGCACCGCAAGCTCGGCCTGCCCAACGAGGACGCCCTCTCCGGCCGCGGCGTCTCCTGGTGCGCGACCTGCGACGGCTTCTTCTTCAAGGACCACGACATCGCCGTGGTCGGCGGCGGTGACACCGCGATCGAGGAGGCCACCTTCCTCTCCCGGTTCGCCAAGTCCGTCACGATCGTCCACCGCCGCGACTCCCTGCGCGCCTCCAAGGCCATGCAGGACCGCGCCTTCGCCGACCCGAAGATCAAGTTCGCCTGGGACAGCGAGGTCGCGCAGATCCACGGCGAGCAGAAGCTCACCGGCCTCACCCTGCGCAACACCAAGACCGGTGAGACCTCCGAACTGCCCGTGACCGGCCTCTTCATCGCCGTCGGCCACGACCCGCGCACCGAGCTGTTCAAGGACCAGCTCGACCTCGACGCGGAGGGCTACCTCAAGGTCGACGCCCCCTCCACCCGCACCAGCCTCACCGGTGTGTTCGGCGCGGGCGACGTAGTCGACCACACCTACCGTCAGGCCATCACCGCTGCGGGCACGGGTTGCTCCGCGGCCCTCGACGCCGAGCGCTTCCTCGCCGCCCTCGCGGACGCCGAGAAGGCGCACGCGGCGGTCTGACACCCTCAAGCAGCACCACACCCCACTCCCCGCAGGAAAAGAAGGAGGCCGCTGTGGCCGGCACCCTCAAGACCGTCACCGACGCAAGCTTCGATGACGACGTCCTCAAGAGCGACAAGCCCGTCCTGGTGGACTTCTGGGCCGCCTGGTGCGGTCCGTGCCGCCAGATCGCTCCGTCCCTCGAGGCCATCGCCTCCGAGTACGGCGACGAGATCGAGATCGTCAAGCTCAACATCGACGAGAACCCGGAGACGGCGGCCAAGTACGGCGTCATGTCCATCCCGACCCTGAACGTCTACCAGGGCGGCGAGGTCGTCAAGACCATCGTCGGCGCCAAGCCGAAGGCCGCCATCCTGCGCGACCTCGACGGCTTCGTCACGATCAAGGCCTGACGCACCCGCGTCCGAGGCCGGACGCGATCGCGTGACAACGGGGCCGCCCCTGCCGGGGGCGGCCCCGTTCGCATGTCAGGAGGAGGGACCGGGAGCAGACCGCTCCCGCCTCACAGCGGACGCAGCGCCGGTTCCTTCCGGGCCGCGCCCAGCAACCGGTCCAGGGCCAGTTCCACGTCTTCCTTCCACGACAGCGTGGAGCGCAGCTCCAGCCGCAGCCGGGGACGCGTCGGATGCGGACGTACCGTCTTGAAGCCCACCGCCAGCAGATGGTCCGCCGGCAGCAGACAGGCCGGACCCTCCCAACGGGCATCGCCGAACGCCTCGATCGCCCGGAACCCCCTGCGCAGCAAGTCCTTCGCCACCGTCTGGACCATCACCCGCCCCAGCCCCTGGCCCTGGTACCCAGGACTGATCCACGAGGTGATGAGCTGAACGGCGTCCGGCGACACCGGACTGGTCGGGAACGCCGTCGCCCGCGGCACGTACGCGGGCGGCGCGTACAGAACGAATCCCACGGGAACCTCGTCCACGTAGACCACCCGGCCGCACGAGCCCCACTCCAGGAGGACCGCGGAGATCCACGCCTCCTTCTCCTCAGCAGGGTTCCCCGCCTTCACGGCCGCCTCACCGCTGACGGGGTCCAGCTCCCAGAAGACACAGGACCGGCAACGCCGGGGCAGGTCTTGGAGGTTGTCCAGCGTGAGAGGTACCAGCCGACGACCCATGACCGCATGCTATCCACAGCTCGAATCACCCGAAACCGCAACAAGGCAAAGGGGCGGGCCGCACCGGCGCACACCGGCACGACCCGCCCCCGGGCTGTGGGTTACTCCCCGCCGTCGCCCTGGTCCAGCACCCGGCCCTCGCCCGGCGCCAGGGTCCCCAGGATCCGCTCCAGATCCTCCATCGACGCGAACTCGACGGTGATCTTGCCCTTCTTCTGGCCGAGATCCACCTTCACCCGCGTCTCGAAGCGGTCCGACAACCGCGTCGCCAGCTCACTGAGCGCCGGAGCGACCCTGGCACCCGCCCGCGGACCCTTCGGCTTCACCGAACTCGGCGACTCCGACCCCATCAGCGCCACGATCTCCTCGACCGCACGCACCGAGAGGCCCTCGGCCACGATCCGGTGCGCCAGCCGGTCCTGCTCCTCGGAGTTGTCCACCGACAGCAGGGCCCGCGCGTGCCCCGCCGAGAGCACACCCGCCGCAACCCGCCGCTGCACGGGCGGCGAGAGCTTCAGCAGGCGCAGCGTGTTCGAGACCTGCGGACGGGAACGCCCGATCCGGTCCGCCAGCTGGTCGTGCGTGCAGTTGAAGTCCTGGAGCAGCTGGTCGTACGCGGCCGCCTCCTCCAAGGGGTTCAGCTGCGCCCGGTGCAGGTTCTCCAGGAGCGCGTCCAGCAGCAGCTTCTCGTCGTCCGTGGCCCGGATGATCGCCGGAATCCGGTCCAGGCCGGCCTCCCGGCACGCCCGCCAGCGCCGCTCGCCCATGATCAGCTCATAGCGGCCCGGGCCGGACTGGCGCACCACCACCGGCTGGAGCAGGCCAACCTCCTGAATGGAGGTCACCAGCTCGGCCAGCGCGTCTTCGTCGAACACCTCACGCGGCTGCCGCGGATTCGGCGTGATCGAGTCCATCGGGAGCTCCGCGAACGTAGCCCCCGCCACTTCAGCGGCCACCGGAGCCGCGACCGGCGCCGGCTCGCTCACGGACGCGGCCACCGCCGATGTTTCACGTGAAACATCGGCCTGCGCCAGCGAAGCCAGCTTCGCCGCCGCGACACCCCGCTCCGAGGGCAGTACCGGCACCGCCGACGGGGACGTCGAACCGGCACCGATCACCGGCGGCACCTTCTCCTGGGGAGCCGCGGGAATCAGCGCGCCGAGCCCCCGCCCCAGACCCCTACGTCGCTCACTCACTGGATCCCCTCCGCCATGCTCTGCGTGTTGTTCATGCCCGCACCCTGATGGGGGTGCTGGGGGTCGTACTGGAATCCGGCCCCGCGCAGCGCGATCTCCCGCGCCGCCTCCAGGTAGGAGAGGGAACCGCTGGAACCCGGGTCATAGGTCAGCACCGTCTGCCCGTAGCTCGGAGCCTCGGAGATGCGGACCGACCGCGGGATGCTCGTGCGCAGCACCTCCTTGCCGAAGTGGGTGCGCACCTCCTCCGCCACCTGCGAGGCCAGCCGGGTCCTGCCGTCGTACATGGTCAGCAGGATCGTGGACACGTGCAGCGTCGGGTTCAGGTGCGCCCGCACCAGGTCCACATTGCGCAGCAGCTGACCGAGCCCCTCCAGCGCGTAGTACTCGCACTGGATCGGGATCAGTACTTCCGCACCCGCGACCAGGGCGTTGACCGTCAGCAGGCCCAGCGAGGGCGGGCAGTCGATCAGGATGTAGTCGAGCGGCTGCTCGTACGCCTGGATGGCCCGCTGGAGACGGCTCTCCCGTGCCACGAGAGACACCAGCTCGATCTCGGCACCCGCCAGGTCGATCGTGGCCGGCGCGCAGAAGAGCCCTTCCACGTCGGCCACCGGCTGGACGACCTCCATCAGCGGGCGGCTGTCCACAAGCACGTCGTAGATGGACGGCACGTCCGCGTGGTGGTCGATGCCCAGCGCCGTCGAGGCATTGCCCTGCGGGTCGAGGTCGACCACCAGGACCCGTGCACCGTGCAGGGCCAGGGATGCGGCCAGGTTCACGGTCGACGTGGTCTTGCCCACGCCGCCCTTCTGGTTGGCCACCACCATGATCCGGGTCTTCGGGGGCCTGGGCAGGCCCTCACCCGCACGTCCGAGGGCCTCGACCGCGATCTGGGCGGCACGGCCGATGGGCGTGTCTTCGTTGTCCACCAGGGGGGCCGATGTTTCACGTGAAACATCGTCGCCCGGGAATTCAGAGCGGGGACCGGGGACCGGATCGGCCATCGGCCCCGCAAGGTTGGCGTCTGACCGCACGGTGTCACTCTCCTCGGCATCAGGCTCGCGATGAACAGAGCCTGCCATGTCACCGGGGCTGCGAACCAGCGGGGCCCGTACTCCTGTGGATGAATCCACCGATGTGGACAACTCCGTCCCCCCTTCGCCCTTGCGGGGACGGGGGGACGTGGCCGCACGACCGCGGCTGATGATTCCGTGCAGCAGAGAGCGACGTTTCACGTGAAACACGATGCCCGGACGGAGTCACCCGGCCGCTACGACACTCCGAAATCCATACCTATAGGGCTCAACACCCCTGCAATACGCCTCGAACACGGCCCCGCAGGGGATCAGCGGCGCCGGCGCGTACGGCTCACGCGGGCGGCCTTGGCCCGCTTCGCCGCGAACCGCACACCGCCGGGGCTTTCCCCGACCTCGACCCGCACCACGGTGGAGAGCGGGTCCACGACCCCCTCGCCGACGTGCAGCACCGAGGTCTTCACCACACCGAGCTTGGTCAGCGCGGCCTTCGCCGCCACCAGCTCCTCCTCGGCGGTGTCGCCCTTCAGCGCCAGCATCTCGCCGTACGGGCGCAGCAGGGGCACACCCCATCCGGCGAGCCGGTCCAGCGGAGCCACCGCACGCGCGGTCACCACGTGCACCGGCTGGAGCTTGCCGAGAACTTCCTCGGCCCGCCCGCGCACGACCGTCACATGGTCGAGGCCCAGCAGCTCCACGACTTCCTGGAGGAAGTTCGTGCGGCGCAGCAGCGGCTCCAACAGCGTGATCTTCAGGTCCCTGCGCACCAGGGCCAGCGGAATGCCGGGGAGGCCGGCGCCCGAACCCACGTCGCACACGGTGACGCCCTCGGGCACCACCTCCGAGAGCACGGCGCAGTTCAGCAGGTGCCTCTCCCAGAGTCGCGGCACCTCGCGCGGCCCGATCAGGCCCCGCTTGACACCCGCGTCCGCCAGCAGCTCCGCGTAGCGCACAGCTTCCGGGAAATGCTCACCGAACACCGCACGCGCCTCTTCAGGTGCCTGGGGTGCCTCTTCGGGCATCGGGGGAAGCTCAGCTGCCTCCGTCACGGGGACCGTCCTTCCGTACCGCATGGTTGTGGCCGTGCCGTCCCGCGGGCCACGTCGTCACTGCCAGGCTGACAAACATCGGCCCCGCCTGCGATACAGACGGGGCCGGACACTCAGGCTTCCGGTCAGGCCGGAAGCACGACGACGAAGCGCTGCGGCTCCTCGCCCTCGGACTCGCTCCGCAGACCGGCGGCCGCCACGGCGTCGTGGACGACCTTCCGCTCGAAGGGGGTCATCGGGTCCAGCTTCAGGGGCTCGCCGGACGCCTTCACGTCCTCCGCGGCCTTGGCGCCGAGGGCCGTCAGCTCCTCGCGCTTCTTCGCCCGGAAGCCGCCGATGTCGAGCATCAGCCGGCTGCGGTCCCCGGTCTCGCGGTGCACGGCGAGACGGGTCAGCTCCTGCAGAGCCTCCAGCACCTCGCCGTCACGGCCGACGAGCTTCTGCAGGTCGCGCGCGGATTCGCTGACGATGGAGACAGAGGCGCGGTCCGCCTCGACGTCCATGTCGATGTCGCCGTCCAGGTCGGCGATGTCCAGCAGACCCTCAAGGTAGTCGGCCGCGATCTCACCCTCCTGCTCGAGGCGGGTCAGGGTGTCGCCACTCTCAGCGGCGGCGGTGGTGGTGCCTTCCGTCACGGGAGGGACTCCTTCTTACTTCTTGGGAGAGGGCTTGCTGGGGGGCGTCTGGCGCTGCGACTTCGACTGCCGCTTGGGCTGCTGCCGCTTCGGGGCACCGCCGCCGGCGGCATCGGCGTCGACGGTCGCCTCGACGCTCTTCGCCACGGAGCCGTCCGCCTGCGCGGCCAGGCCCTGCTTGGTCAGACCGGTGATGAACTTGCGCTCGTTGTCGTTGCGGTCCGGGCCCTTGGCCACGATCGCCGCGACGATCTTCTTCTTGCCCCGGCCCTTGAGCTGGCCGTGCGCACCGATCTGCTTGAGCAGACGCGTCAGGTACTGGTCCTGGGCCAGGCTTCCCGGGGTGGGGTTCCGGCTGATCACGAACATCTGCTGGCCCATGGTCCACAGGTTCGTGGTCAGCCAGTAGACGAGGACACCGACGGGGAAGTTGATGCCCATGACCGCGAAGATCACGGGGAAGATGTACATCAGCATCTTCTGCTGCTGCATGAACGGCGTCTTGACCGAGAGGTCGACGTTCTTCTGCATCAGCTGGCGCTGCGTGTAGAACTGCGACAGCGACATCAGCACGATCATGACCGCGGTGACCACCCGCACGTCGGTGATCGAGGCGCCCAGAGCGGCGACCTTGTCGGCGCTGTCCGTGAACTTGGACGCCAGCGGGGCGCCGAAGATGTGCGCGTTACGGGCGCTCTCCAGCAGCGCGCCGTCGATCTGGCCGATCGGCGTGCCGTTGGCGATGCTGGCGAGCACGTGGTAGAGCGCGAAGAAGAACGGGGACTGCGCCAGGATGGGAAGGCACGAGGAGAGCGGGTTGGTACCCGTCTCCTTGTACAGCTTCATCATCTCTTCGGACTGGCGCTGCTTGTCGTTCTTGTAGCGCTCCTGGATCGCCTTCATCTTCGGCTGGATCGCCTGCATGCCGCGCGTCGCCTTGATCTGCTTCACGAAGAGCGGGATCAGACAGATGCGGATCAAGATCACCAGGGAGACGATGGACAGGCCCCAGGCCCAGCCACTGTCCGCGCCGAACATGGCACCGTACAGCTTGTGGAACTGAACGATGATCCACGAGACGGGCGTGGTGATAAAGGTGAACCAACTGGCAATCGTGTCCACTAATCAAGCTCCTTGAGCATTGCGAGATCTACGCAACGCACTGCGCAGCTGCTCGTGCCAACGCGGGCGTTTCCGGGGTGGGACGTGATCCACGCCACCCGGGGACCACGGATTGCACCGCAGGATCCGCCAGGCGGTCAGAGCCGTCCCCTTCACCGCACCATGCCGGTCGATGGCCGTGTACCCGTAGTGCGAGCACGAGGGGTAGTAGCGGCACACCGGCCCGAGCAGCGGACTGATCGTCCACTGGTACAGCTTGATCAATGCGAGCAGCGGGTACTTCATCGAGCCACGCCTCCCAAGAGCCGCAGCAATGCGGCATCGAGGTCCCGGGCCAGCTCGTCGAGACCGGCATCACCCGCTCCGGGCAAAGCCCGTACCACCATCAGGCTACCTGCGGGCAGCTGAGACAGCCGCTCGCGGACGAGATGGCGCAAACGGCGCTTGACCCGGTTGCGTACGACGGCGATGCCGACAGCCTTGCTGACGACGAAACCCGCACGCGCCGAGGGATCGATCTCCCCCGACTCGTGCGGGTCCGTTGCACCGCTTGTACGTAGGTGGACGACGAGGAGCGGGCGACCAGCCCGACGACCTCGACGTACCGCGCTCGCGAAGTCCTCGCGCCGCCTCAGCCGATTTTCGGGAGACAGCACGACGTCACGATCCGCCCGTCAGTTACGCGGAGAGGGCGGCGCGGCCCTTGCCACGACGGTTCGCGAGGATCGCGCGACCGGCACGGGTACGCATCCGCAGGCGGAAGCCGTGGGTCTTGGCACGACGGCGGTTGTTCGGCTGGAAGGTGCGCTTGCTCACTCGGGGGCTCCAGAGAATAAATCGTTGTGGCGGGACATCGCCTGGCTGTCACCGTGCGCCCACGAGGAGAAAACTCGCGTGTTCGCCCGAGTGGCACCGCAAAACGATCACAATCAGTGATCTTCGCCCATCGGTAGGCAGGCGGCAGCAGCCATCGACAACTCGACCTCGTTACGGTACGCGCGGCTACGCCATCCGGTCAAACCGAGCCGACGGTGCCCCACACTGTGCACAGGCTGTGGACAACGACTTGAACCGTACCCGCTGGCCTGACTACCGTTGCCTGACCCCGGATTTTTTGTCCCGACCGTCCCAAAGAACCACACATTCGTGGGACCCCCTCTGAGAGAGCGTGCTCTGTGGCTGACGTACCTGCCGATCTTGCCGCAGTGTGGCCAAGGGTGCTCGAAAAGCTCCTCGGGGAGGGACAGAACAGCATCGAGCCCAAGGACAAGCAGTGGGTCGAGCGCTGTCAGCCCCTGGCCCTGGTGGCGGACACCGCGCTGCTCGCCGTCCCCAACGAGTACGGCAAGCGCGTCCTCGAGGGCCGGCTCGCCCCGCTCATCAGCGACGCCCTCAGCCGTGAGTGCGGCCGCCCCATCCGCATCGCCATCACCGTCGACGACTCCGCGGGCGAGCCCTCGCCCCCGGCTCCGTCCCCGTCTTCCTCCCGCGACGGCTACGAACCGTACGGCGGCCAGCGCCCCGGGGGCCACACGGGACCCGGCGGACACACGGGACCGGCGGACGACCAGCTCCCCAGCGCCCGCCCCGCCTACCCGGACTACCAGCAGCCGCGCTCCGAGCCCGGCGCCTGGCCCCGCGGCGGCCAGCAGGACGACTACGGCTGGCAGCAGCCCCGCCTCGGCGGCTTCCCCGAGCGCGACCCGTACGCCTCCCCGCAGCCGGGCTACATGCAGCAGTCCGAGCCCTCCTCCTACGACCAGGGCTCCTACGAACAGCAGAAGTACGAGCAGCAGCAGTACGAGGGTCAGCAGCAGCGCTCCTCCCGCCAGTACGAGCAGCAGCAGTACGACCAGCCGCCCGCGCGGCAGGCACCCAGCCGTCCCGCGCCCTCGGCGCCGTCCGGCGGATCCACCTCCGGCCCGCTGGAGCCGACCGCCCGGCTGAACCCCAAGTACCTCTTCGACACCTTCGTCATCGGCGCCTCCAACCGCTTCGCGCACGCCGCCGCGGTGGCCGTCGCCGAGGCGCCGGCGAAGGCGTACAACCCCCTCTTCATCTACGGGGAGTCGGGCCTCGGCAAGACGCACCTGCTGCACGCCATCGGGCACTACGCGCGGAGCCTCTACCCCGGCACCCGGGTGCGGTACGTGAGCTCCGAGGAGTTCACCAACGAGTTCATCAACTCGATCCGCGACGGCAAGGGCGACGCGTTCCGCAAGCGCTACCGCGAGATGGACATCCTGCTCGTCGACGACATCCAGTTCCTCGCGAGCAAGGAGTCGACGCAGGAGGAGTTCTTCCACACCTTCAATACGCTCCACAACGCCAACAAGCAGATCGTGCTCTCCTCCGACCGGCCGCCCAAGCAGCTCGTCACCCTGGAGGACCGGCTCCGCAACCGCTTCGAGTGGGGTCTGATCACCGACGTCCAGCCGCCCGAGCTGGAGACCCGTATCGCGATCCTGCGCAAGAAGGCCGTCCAGGAGCAGCTCAACGCCCCGCCGGAGGTGCTGGAGTTCATCGCCTCCCGCATCTCGCGCAACATCCGCGAGCTGGAGGGGGCGCTGATCCGGGTCACGGCCTTCGCGAGCCTGAACCGGCAGCCGGTGGACCTGGGTCTGACCGAGGACGTACTGAAGAACCTGATCCCCGGCGGCGAGGACAGCGCGCCCGAGATCACGGCCACGGACATCATGGCCGCCACCGCCGACTACTTCGGGCTGACCGTGGACGACCTGTGCGGCTCCTCGCGCAGCCGCGTACTGGTCACCGCGCGGCAGATCGCCATGTACCTGTGCCGGGAGCTCACGGACCTCTCGCTGCCCAAGATCGGGGCCCAGTTCGGCGGCCGCGACCACACCACCGTGATGCACGCGGACCGCAAGATCCGCGCCCTGATGGCGGAGCGCCGCTCCATCTACAACCAGGTGACCGAGCTCACCAACCGCATCAAGAACGGCTGACGCCGGCTCTGTGCACGTGCCGTACGGGCGCCGCCGAGGCCCCTTCAAACACCTTCAGAGGGCGCTCCCGGGTTACTTCGGGGGCGCCCTTCTTCATGCGTGCGCCCCTGACCTGTTCGAATACGCCCCCTCAGGGGCAACTCATCCACAGATTGGGCGACTTTCTTCCGTCCACACCCTGGGGACGGGCCGTGCCACCCACAAGACTGTCCACAGGGGCCGGGTGTGAGGCACCATCAGGGCTGGTCAGACCCCTGTGGAATTGTGCGCAACCACTATCCACAGGCTGTGGACGAAATTTTCATCCACAGGTCCGTCCACCGCGTTGTCCACCGCCGGTCCACAGCTTCCCGGGTCCTGTGCACAGGATCAGACGACTTCCCCACACCGTTGTCCACTGTTCGGCAACGGGGAACCCCCTCTCACCGCCCCGAGTGAAAGCGGTCACACCGATGTCGACGTTTGGGCTGTGGAGTACTCGGGAAAACCTGGGGACGCACCTGTGGAGTAATCGGGGTCATCTGGGGATGGCCTGTGCAGAAGTTTTCGTTCTCCACAGAGACACCTGGTTGTCCACCGGTGTCGCCCACAGGGTGTGGGGATAAAAAACGATGGCTGACCTGCAAAAACACTGTTATCCACCGTTTCCACAGGCCCTACTACTACCCCCATAGAGAGTTAGCCCGGTTTCGGTTTTCAAGCGGGTCCTGTGCACAACTCGGTGGATCGCCCTCCCCGACACCTCGCTCCCGACTTGACCGCCGGCAGCAACGACTGTCGGCGCCGTACGTCAGACTGGTCCCCGGCATCGGTCGAGGCATCGACGAGCCGACGACGAAGGCCGGCAGACGAGCGAGCAACAGCAGGAGGCGGTTTCCGGTGAAGATCCGGGTGGAGCGCGACGTACTCGCGGAGGCGGTGGCCTGGGCTGCTCGTAGCCTCCCGGCCCGGCCGCCGGTGCCCGTTCTCGCGGGCCTGCTGCTGAAGGCCGAGGAGGGCAAGCTGTCCCTCTCCGGCTTCGACTACGAGGTCTCGGCGCGGGTCTCCGTCGAGGCGGACGTCGAGGAGGACGGCACCGTCCTGGTCTCGGGCCGGCTGCTCGCCGACATCTGCCGCGCCCTCCCCAACCGCCCGGTGGAGATTTCCACAGACGGTGTACGGGCGACCGTGGTCTGCGGCTCCTCGCGATTCACACTCCACACCCTGCCTGTGGAGGAGTACCCGGCACTGCCGACGATGCCCACCGCGACCGGCACCGTGCCCGGCGAGGTCTTCGCCTCCGCCGCCGCCCAGGTCGCCATCGCCGCCGGCCGCGACGACACGCTGCCCGTGCTGACCGGTGTGCGCATCGAGATCGAGGGCGACAAGGTCACCCTGGCCTCCACCGACCGCTACCGCTTCGCGGTCCGCGAGTTCCTGTGGAAGCCCGAGGACCCCGAGGCCTCGGCCGTGGCCCTGGTGCCCGCCAAGACCCTCCTGGACACCGCCAAGTCGCTCACCAGCGGCGACACGGTCACCATCGCGCTGTCGGGCTCCGGCCAGGGCGAGGGCCTCATCGGCTTCGAGGGCGCCGGCCGGCGCACCACCACCCGCCTCCTCGAGGGCGACCTGCCGAAGTACCGCACGCTCTTCCCGACCGAGTTCAACTCCGTCGCCGTGATCGAGACCGCCCCGTTCGTCGAGGCCGTCAAGCGCGTGGCCCTCGTCGCCGAGCGCAACACCCCGGTCCGTCTCAGCTTCGAGCAGGGCGTGCTGATCCTGGAGGCCGGTTCCTCCGACGATGCACAGGCTGTGGAGCGCGTCGACGCGAAGCTGGAGGGTGACGACATCTCGATCGCCTTCAACCCGACCTTCCTCCTGGATGGCCTGAGCGCGATCGACTCGCCGGCCGCGCAGCTGAGCTTCACCACGTCCACCAAGCCGGCGCTGCTCAGCGGCCGCCCGGCGGTCGACGCCGAGGCCGACGAGGCGTACAAGTACCTGATCATGCCGGTCCGCCTCTCCGGCTGAGCCCGGAACGACGCGGCAGCCCCTCGGGCCCGGCACCGCTTCCCGCGGACCGGGCCCGAGGGTGTTCCGCCTCCCGCCCGCGAAGCCCCGTAGCGGCCCCGTAGCGGCCTCCCAGGGGCCTGGCAGCGGACTCGCGGGACTGCGCAGGAGCCCGTACGGGGCCTCGTGCGCGGCCCGCCGCGCGCCTCGGCGCCGGACACCCGGAGTGCCCGTGGCGCCGGGCGCCGCGCCCCGGCGTAGGCTCGGCACGGGGGATGTCCCCGGGCGGGGCGCACCCCGGCACAGACGGCCACAACGCTTAAGGAACCACCTGATGGAGCTTGGTCTCGTCGGTCTCGGCAAGATGGGCGGCAACATGCGCGAGCGCATCCGCCGCGCCGGCCACACCGTCATCGGATACGACCGCAACCCGGACCTCGCGGATGTCCACAGCCTGTCGGAACTTGTGGACAGCCTGCAGGCCCCCCGCGTGGTGTGGGTCATGGTCCCGGCCGGCGCGGCGACCCAGTCCACCGTGGACGAGCTCGCGGGCCTGCTCTCGCCCGGCGACATCGTCGTCGACGGAGGCAACTCCCGCTGGACCGACGACGAGAAGCACGGCGCCGAGCTGGCCGCCAAGGGCATCGGCTTCGTGGACTGCGGAGTCTCGGGCGGCGTCTGGGGCCTGGAGAACGGCTACGCGCTGATGTACGGCGGCGACAAGGAGCACGTCGCGGCCGTCCAGCCCGTCTTCGACGCCCTCAAGCCCGAGGGTGAGTTCGGCGCGGTACACGCCGGCAAGATCGGCGCCGGCCACTTCGCGAAGATGGTCCACAACGGCATCGAGTACGCCATGATGCAGGCCTACGCCGAGGGCTGGGAGCTCCTGGAGAAGGTCGACTCGGTCACCGACGTCCGCGAGGTGTTCCGGTCCTGGCAGGAGGGCACGGTCATCCGGTCCTGGCTGCTGGACCTGGCCGTGAACGCGCTGGACGAGGACGAGCACCTGCAGCAGCTGCGCGGCTTCGCGCAGGACTCCGGTGAGGGCCGCTGGACGGTCGAGGCCGCGATCGACAACGCCGTGCCGCTGCCCGCGATCACGGCCTCGCTCTTCGCGCGCTTCGCGTCCCGCCAGGACGACTCCCCGCAGATGAAGATGATCGCCGCGCTGCGCAACCAGTTCGGCGGCCACGCGGTCGAGAAGAAGTAATCCACAACCGCTCCACAGGTCCACGGTCCGCATGTGCACAGTCCGCACGTGCAGTCCACACGTGCGGTCCACATGTGCACAGCCTGTGGAGCGGAGCACGGCAGAGCAGCAGGAAGCCGGGGGAGGTCGGCGCCACATGCACGTTTCGCATCTCTCGTTGGCCGACTTCCGCTCGTACGCCCGGGCCGAGGTTCCCCTCGACCCGGGCGTCACCGCTTTCGTGGGCCCCAACGGGCAGGGCAAGACCAATCTCGTCGAGGCGATCGGCTACCTCGCGACCCTCGGCAGCCACCGCGTCTCCGCGGACGCCCCGCTCGTGCGGATGGGCGCCGAGCGCGCCGTCATCCGGGCCGCCGTCACCCAGGGCGAGCGCCAGCAGCTCGTGGAGCTGGAGCTGAACCCGGGCCGTGCCAACCGGGCCCGGATCAACAGGTCCTCGCAGGTCAGGCCGCGGGACGTGCTGGGCATCGTGCGCACCGTGCTGTTCGCCCCCGAGGACCTGGCCCTGGTCAAGGGCGACCCCGGGGAGCGGCGCCGCTTCCTCGACGAGCTCGTCACGGCCCGCTCGCCGCGGATGGCGGCCGTGCGCTCGGACTACGAGCGCGTGCTCAAGCAGCGCAACACCCTGCTGAAGTCGGCGGCGATGGCCCGCCGGCACGGCGGCCGCTCCATGGACCTGTCCACCCTCGACGTGTGGGACCAGCACCTGGCGCGCACGGGCGCGGAGCTGCTCGCCCACCGGCTCGACCTGCTCGCGACCCTGCTGCCGCTGGCGGACAAGGCGTACGAGCAGCTCGCGCCCGGCGGCGGACCGCTCGGCGTGGCCTACAAGTCCTCCGCGGGCGAGCAGGTGGACAGCGGCGAGGCCCGCACCCGCGAGGCGCTGTACGAGGTCCTCCTCGGCTCGCTGGCGGAGGTGCGCAAGGGGGAGATCGAGCGCGGGGTGACCCTGGTCGGCCCGCACCGCGACGACGTGGTGCTGCGCCTCGGGGAGATGCCGGCCAAGGGGTACGCCAGCCACGGCGAGTCCTGGTCGTACGCGCTGGCCCTGCGGCTGGCCTCCTACGAGCTGCTGCGCGCGGAGGGCAGCGAGCCGGTGCTGATCCTCGACGACGTGTTCGCGGAGCTGGACGCGCGGCGCCGGGAGCGGCTGGCGGAGCTGGTGGCGCCCGGCGAGCAGGTGCTGGTGACGGCGGCGGTCGACGACGACGTGCCCGGGGTGCTGGTCGGGACCCGGTTCGCGGTGTCCGGCGGGGAGGTGACGCGGCTGTGAGCGGCAAGGAGCAGGACCCGCCGTCGCAGGGACGGCCGCAGGACCCGCCGCGCAAGGCGGCCGAGCCCTCCGGCGTGGACCTGGCGCGCCAGGCGCTGGCGGCGGCGCGCGAGCAGGCGCGGGCCCGCGGCAACGCGGCGCAGAACAAGAAGGGCCGCCATCAGCCGGGCCTGCGCTCGGGCGCCCGCGCGGACGGCCGGGACCCGATGCCGCTGATGGCGGCGCTGGACCGGCTGCGCACGGAGCGCGGCTGGGAGATGCCGATGGCGGTGGCGGGCGTGATGGAGCGCTGGCCGGAGATCGTGGGCCACGACATCGCGACGCACTGCGTGCCGGACCGGTACGAGGACCGCGAGCTGGTGGTGCGCTGCGATTCCTCGGCGTGGGCGGCTCAGCTGAAGCTGCTGGCCCCGCAGCTGGTGGCCCGGCTCAACGCGGATCTGGGGCAGGGCACGGTCCGGCTGATCAAGGTCCACGGTCCTGGCGGCGGGCCGAAGCGGTACGGGCCCTTGCGGGCGCCGGGGAGCACCGGCCCGGGGGACACCTACGGGTGAGAGGGCGACCCGGCCCGGCGCGTTCGACCGCGTCCGGGCGGCTTCGCATGCCCATGCCCGTGCCCGGACGCGCGGGCACCCGTACGGGTGAGTAGGGGTCCGGCGGCCACCCGTTCGGACGGCTGTGCGGGTGGTGTCCCTCACGGTAGCGGGAGGTTGACAGCCCGAAGCGCTCAATGCCCGTGTGAGCCTCTTTGGGCCCCTCCCCGGATATGGGGAGTCGGAGAGAGGAGTTTCCGGGCGGCACATGAGGACTCAGGTACCGGCAAACGCCCATTCATGGGGGTGATACCGGTAGACTGAACGAGAATCCCGCGCATGCGCGGGATCCAGTCGAGTAAAGCTGACCACCGCTGACAACGCAGATCGACGCAGCCGCTCCCGCTTGCATGCATGCCGGCCCGGAGTACGGCCTGTGCTGTGCCAGAAAGGGCGCTTCGTGGCCGATTCCGGCAACCCCAACGACAACCAGTCCACAGTCGGCCAGAACGGCGAGGTCACCTCCTCGTACGACGCCAGTGCCATCCAGGTCCTCGAGGGCCTGGACGCGGTCCGCAAGCGTCCCGGCATGTACATCGGCTCGACCGGTGAGCGCGGCCTCCACCACCTCGTCTACGAGGTCGTCGACAACTCGGTCGACGAGGCCCTGGCCGGGCACGCGGACACCATCGACGTGACGATCCTCGCCGACGGCGGCGTGCGCGTGGTCGACAACGGCCGCGGTATCCCGGTCGGCATCGTGCCGTCCGAGGGGAAGCCGGCCGTCGAGGTCGTGCTGACGGTCCTGCACGCGGGCGGCAAGTTCGGCGGCGGCGGCTACGCCGTCTCCGGCGGTCTGCACGGCGTCGGCGTCTCCGTCGTGAACGCCCTGTCGACCAAGGTCGCGGTCGAGGTCAAGACCGACGGCTACCGCTGGACCCAGGACTACAAGCTCGGTGTCCCGACGGCGGCCCTGCTGAAGAACGAGGAGACGTCCGAGACGGGCACCTCGGTGACCTTCTGGGCCGACGGCGACATCTTCGAGACCACCGAGTACTCCTTCGAGACGCTCTCGCGCCGCTTCCAGGAGATGGCCTTCCTCAACAAGGGCCTGACCCTCTCGCTGACGGACGAGCGCGAGTCCGCGAAGGCCACGATGGGCGCGGACACCGCCGAGGAGATCGACGACCAGCAGGCGCGCACGGTCAAGTACCACTACGAGGGCGGCATCGTCGACTTCGTGAAGTACCTGAACGCGCGCAAGGGCGAGCTGATCCACCCGACGGTCATCGACGTCGAGGCCGAGGACAAGGAGCGCATGCTCTCGGTCGAGATCGCGATGCAGTGGAACTCGCAGTACACCGAGGGCGTCTACTCCTTCGCGAACACGATCCACACGCACGAGGGCGGTACCCACGAAGAGGGCTTCCGCGCGGCGATGACGGGTCTGGTCAACCGCTACGCGCGGGAGAAGAAGTTCCTGCGCGAGAAGGACGACAACCTCGCCGGCGAGGACATCCGCGAGGGTCTGACGGCGATCATCTCGGTGAAGCTGGGCGAGCCGCAGTTCGAGGGCCAGACGAAGACCAAGCTGGGCAACACGGAGGCCAAGACCTTCGTGCAGAAGGTCGTGCACGAGCACCTCAACGACTGGTTCGACCGGAACCCGAACGAGGCCGCGGACATCATCCGCAAGTCGATCCAGGCGGCCACGGCGCGCGTCGCGGCCCGCAAGGCCCGTGACCTCACCCGTCGCAAGGGTCTGCTGGAGAGCGCGTCGCTGCCGGGCAAGCTGTCGGACTGCCAGTCCAACGACCCGACCAAGTGCGAGATCTTCATCGTCGAGGGCGACTCGGCCGGCGGCTCCGCCAAGTCCGGCCGGAACCCGATGTACCAGGCCATCCTGCCGATCCGCGGCAAGATCCTGAACGTCGAGAAGGCCCGCATCGACAAGATCCTCCAGAACACCGAGGTCCAGGCGCTGATCAGCGCCTTCGGCACGGGTGTGCACGAGGACTTCGACATCGAGAAGCTCCGCTATCACAAGATCATCCTGATGGCGGACGCCGACGTCGACGGCCAGCACATCAACACCCTGCTGCTGACCTTCCTGTTCCGCTTCATGCGGCCGCTGGTCGAGGCCGGTCACGTGTACCTGTCGCGCCCGCCGCTGTACAAGATCAAGTGGGGCCGCGACGACTTCGAGTACGCGTACTCGGACCGCGAGCGCGACGCGCTGGTCGAGCTCGGCAAGCAGAACGGCAAGCGGATCAAGGAAGACTCGATCCAGCGCTTCAAGGGTCTGGGCGAGATGAACGCCGAGGAACTGCGCATCACCACGATGGACGTGGACCACCGCGTGCTCGGCCAGGTCACCCTGGACGACGCCGCGCAGGCCGACGACCTGTTCTCGGTGCTGATGGGTGAGGACGTCGAAGCCCGGCGCTCCTTCATCCAGCGCAACGCCAAGGACGTTCGCTTCCTCGACATCTGAGTCGGCTCAGCTGACCGCCCGAAAGGACTTCTGACCAGCAATGGCCGACGAAATCACCCCCACCGCCGCGGAATCCGCGGAGGAGCAGCCCGTCGTACGCATCGAGCCCGTCGGGCTCGAGACGGAGATGCAGCGCTCCTACCTCGACTACGCGATGTCCGTCATCGTCTCCCGCGCCCTGCCCGACGTACGGGACGGCCTCAAGCCGGTCCACCGCCGTGTGCTGTACGCGATGTACGACGGCGGCTACCGGCCCGAGAAGGGCTTCTACAAGTGCGCCCGCGTCGTCGGTGACGTCATGGGTACGTACCACCCGCACGGTGACTCCTCGATCTACGACGCCCTGGTCCGCCTGGCCCAGCCGTGGTCGCTGCGCATGCCGCTCGTGGACTCCAACGGCAACTTCGGCTCCCCGGGCAACGACCCGGCGGCCGCGATGCGTTACACCGAGTGCAAGCTCATGCCGCTGGCCATGGAGATGCTCCGGGACATCGACGAGGAGACCGTCGACTTCACGGACAACTACGACGGCCGCAACCAGGAGCCGACGGTCCTGCCGGCCCGGTTCCCGAACCTGCTGATCAACGGCTCCGCGGGCATCGCGGTCGGCATGGCCACCAACATCCCGCCGCACAACCTGCGCGAGGTCGCGGCCGGCGCCCAGTGGGCGCTGGAGCACCCGGAGGCCTCGCACGAGGAGCTCCAGGACGCGCTCATCGAGCGGATCAAGGGCCCGGACTTCCCGTCGGGCGCCCTGGTCGTGGGCCGCAAGGGCATCGAGGAGGCGTACCGGACCGGTCGCGGCTCCATCACGATGCGCGCGGTGGTCGAGGTCGAGGAGATCCAGAACCGCCAGTGCCTGGTGGTCACGGAGCTCCCGTACCAGACCAACCCCGACAACCTGGCGCAGAAGATCGCCGACCTGGTGAAGGACGGCAAGGTCGGCGGCATCGCCGACGTCCGCGACGAGACCTCGTCCCGGACCGGCCAGCGCCTGGTGATCGTCCTCAAGCGCGACGCCGTCGCCAAGGTCGTGCTGAACAACCTGTACAAGCACACCGACCTTCAGACGAACTTCGGCGCGAACATGCTGGCGCTGGTGGACGGCGTGCCGCGCACGCTGTCGATCGACGCCTTCATCCGCCACTGGGTGACGCACCAGATCGAGGTCATCGTCCGGCGCACGAAGTTCCGCCTGCGCAAGGCGGAGGAGCGCGCCCACATCCTGCGCGGTCTGCTCAAGGCGCTGGACGCGATCGACGAGGTCATCGCGCTGATCCGGCGCAGCAACACGGTCGAGATCGCCCGCGAGGGCCTGATGGGCCTGCTGTCGATCGACGAGATCCAGGCGAACGCGATCCTGGAGATGCAGCTCCGCCGCCTCGCGGCCCTGGAGCGGCAGAAGATCGTCGCCGAGCACGACGAGCTCCAGGCCAAGATCAACGAGTACAACGCGATCCTGGCCTCCGAGGAGCGCCAGCGTCAGATCGTCAGTGAGGAACTGGCGGCCATCGTCGAGAAGTTCGGCGACGACCGGCGTTCCAAGCTGGTGCCCTTCGACGGCGACATGTCCATGGAGGACCTGATCGCCGAAGAGGACATCGTCGTCACGATCACCCACGGCGGGTACGTCAAGCGCACCAAGACCGAGGACTACCGCTCGCAGAAGCGCGGCGGCAAGGGCGTGCGCGGCACGAAGCTGAAGCAGGACGACCTCGTCGACCACTTCTTCGTGTCCACCACGCACCACTGGCTGCTGTTCTTCACCAACAAGGGCCGGGTCTACCGCTCGAAGGCGTACGAACTCCCGGACGCCGGCCGCGACGCGCGCGGGCAGCACGTGGCGAACCTGCTGGCCTTCCAGCCGGACGAGAAGATCGCCCAGATCCTCGCGATCCGCGACTACGAGGCCGCCCCGTACCTGATCCTGGCCACCAAGGGCGGCCTGGTGAAGAAGACGGCGCTCAAGGACTACGACTCGCCCCGTTCGGGTGGCGTCATCGCCATCAACCTCCGGGAGACGGAGGACGGCAGCGACGACGAGCTGATCGGCGCCGAGCTGGTGTCCGCCGAGGACGACCTGCTGCTCATCAGCAAGAAGGCGCAGTCGATCCGCTTCACGGCGACCGATGACGCGCTGCGCCCGATGGGCCGCGCCACCTCGGGCGTGAAGGGCATGAGTTTCCGCGGAGGGGACGAACTGCTCTCCATGAGCGTGGTCCGGCCGGGTACGTTCGTCTTCACCGCGACCGACGGCGGCTATGCGAAGCGGACGCCGGTGGACGAGTATCGCGTCCAGGGCCGTGGTGGCCTGGGCATCAAGGCCGCGAAGATCGTGGAAGACCGCGGCTCGCTGGTCGGGGCGCTGGTGGTGGACGAAACGGACGAGATTCTCGCCATCACGCTCAGCGGTGGTGTGATTCGTACGCGCGTCAACGAAGTACGGGAGACCGGCCGTGACACCATGGGCGTCCAGCTGATCAACCTGGGCAAGCGGGATGCCGTCGTCGGCATCGCCCGCAACGCGGAGGCCGGTCAGGAAGCTGACGAGGTCGACGACAGCGAGAACGAGATCGGGACCGACGCGACTGTCGAAGGACAGGCCGCGGAGGCCGCCGAGGGCACGGAGCCCTCGGCTGGGGAGCACGAGGAGTAAGCGTGAGCGGAGCCACGGGCGCCGGACCGGCCCACACTGGAGCGAACGGTGCCCGTGGCCCCGCCGCGGACTCGCAGGGGGGAACCGTGACGGACACCCGAGGGCCGCAGCCGCCTCAGTCGCCTCAGACCCAGGCCGGTCCTCAGCCGCCGTACCACCCGCCGCAGGCGTACGCGGTGCCCCAGGGCCCCGGGACGCCGCGGGGGGCGGGCGATCCCGGTGCGCAGCGCAAGCCGCGCACGGGGGCCCGTATGGCACCCAGGACGCGCAAGGCGCGGCTCCGGGTGGCCAAGGCCGACCCCTGGTCGGTGATGAAGGTCAGCTTCCTTCTGTCGATCGCGCTGGGCGTGTGCACGATCGTCGCGGCGGTGGTGCTGTGGATGGTCATGGACGCCATGGGGATCTTCTCCAGCGTCGGCGGGACGATCAGCGAGGCGACCGGCTCGAACGAGAGCAACGGCTTCGACCTGCAGAGCTTCCTGTCGCTGCCGCGCGTTCTGATCTTCACGTCGGTGATCGCGGTCATCGACGTGGTGCTCATGACGGCGCTGGCGACCCTGGGCGCGTTCATCTACAACCTGTCGGCGGGCTTCGTCGGCGGTGTGGAGCTGACGCTCGCCGAGGACGAGTAGAGCCTTCTGGGACGGGGCTGGTGACCTGCGCAGACGGGTCACGGGAACCGATTTTGGAGTCACCGGGTCTGTGCGCTAACCTTCAGAAGTCAGCGCGCAGCGCGGATGGGGCTATAGCTCAGTTGGTTAGAGCGCATCCCTGATAAGGATGAGGCCACAGGTTCAAATCCTGTTAGCCCCACAGTGTCGAAGACCCCCAGGCCCATGGCCTGGGGGTCTTCGTCGTTGGGCCAGTTGGTGGGTCTTTGGTGGGCCGACAGGTCACCGATCGGTATCGGTCGGTGTGTATTGTTGGGCGCCAGAAGTCCCCTACGTCAACGAAAGACGAGGTCGCGCGGTGAAGAAGCTGCTCCTGGTCGCACTGGCCGCCATCGGCGGGCTCCTCGTGTACCGCCAGATCCAGGCGGACCGCGCAGAGCAGGACCTGTGGACGGAGGCAACCGACTCCGTGCCTTCTGGTTCCGGTGTGTGAGACCCGAGGTTGATCCCAGAGCCCCGACTGCCGCTGCGGTCGGGGCTTTGTGCTGCTCTGTGACGAAATATTGCGGTATGCAAAGAACTTGCTTGCGTTGGCAAACTCGGGGTGGGTGCGTGTGATGGGTGGGGTACGTCGGGTACGGACGGCCGCTGCGGCGACGCTGGCCGCCCTCGGGCTGGTCGCGGCCCTGCCGGGTGCCGCGGAGGCGGCGGGGACCCCGCAGCCGGTGCCCGTCTACCGGGGCGCGGACGGGGCGGTGGCGGTGGCGGGGAAGCCCTCCACGGCCGGAGCGCCGGAGTTGAAGGCCGGCGCGGTCTACAAGGACTCGCTCGCGCCGGGGGAGCGGTACTACCGGCTCAACCTCGACGACAGCTCGACCGTGTACGTCTCCGCCGTGCTCCAGCCCCCGGGCGGAGCCAAGGTGAGCTACAGCGACGGCCTGGCGGTGGACGTCCTGAACATCGAGAACCGCTCCTGCCCGGGCAGCCCGGGGCGAGCGGACTTCGGCTACGACCCCGTCCCCATCAGCGCCGTGGGAGCCCGGGTCATGCAGGAGGACGCCGGATGCCAGACGGGCGGCACCTACTACGTCAAGGTCACGCGCGAAACGGCCAAGGACGGGGACCCGGCGGCCTGGCCGCTGGAGCTGCGGGTCCAGCGCGAACCGAAGCTCGGCGGCAGCAACGCCCCCGTCGCCGCCCCCAGCGTCTGGCCCTCCGCCTCGCCGACGCTGCCCGGCAGCGACGCGGCTCCGCGCTCCGGCGGGACCGGCTTCAACGACGCACGGGCGCTGGACAGCGGCGTCTGGAGCGACGAGCTGCGGCCCGGCCAGACCCTCTTCTACCGGGTGCCGCTCGACTGGGGGCAGCAGCTGGGCCTCGCGGCCGAACTCTCCGCAGGCAAGCCGACGAAGGACTCGGGGTACGCCTCACCCGGACTCTCCGTCGCGCTGTACAGCCCGTACCGGTCGCTCGTCGACGGCGAGTACACCTCGTACGACGGGAAGCAGGCGGGGCTCACCCTGCCGCGGACACCGCCGGTGGCCTACGAGAACCGCTTCGCCTCCGACCGGAAGGTCGGCTCGGTCCGGGTGGCCGGCTGGTACTACGTGGCGGTGACCATGGCCGGGAAGGTCGGGGAGTTCACCCAGGAAGCGGTGCCCGTCCCGCTGACCCTGCGCACGCAGATCATCGGCACGCCGGGCAGGGCACCGGGCTACGCGGAGGACCTCGCGGCCGCCGGGTTCGGGGTGGGCGGCGAGGACCGTGCCGCGGCCAGGGAGGGCACCACGGCCGTCGAGGCCGATGCCGCCGCCGCGAACCGGTCGGTGATGCGGGTGGTCGCGGGCGCCGGCTTCGGTACGGGGACGCTGCTGCTGCTCGTCCTGGGAGGCTGGATCCTGCTGTCCCGGCGGCGTTCCG
Organism: Streptomyces sp. NPDC006450; assembly: GCF_040612195.1. Classification (NCBI taxonomy): domain Bacteria; kingdom Bacillati; phylum Actinomycetota; class Actinomycetes; order Kitasatosporales; family Streptomycetaceae; genus Streptomyces; species Streptomyces sp. NPDC006450. The sequence goes on from NZ_JBEXPT010000001.1 coordinate 137,472, forward strand.
CCTAGGACGGCTCTAGAGCCGGGTCAGGGCCCAGATCCCGGCGGCGAAGCACAGTACGGCGGCGAGCAGGATCGCGGCGGCGACCTTCGCGGGCGGGGGCGCGAGCGTGGTCGTACGGGGTGTGGCGGGCGCGTGCGCGGGCTGCTGGTGCGGATGCGCGTAGGCGGCCGTCGGTGTCGTCCGCGGCGTCGGGGTGGGCGCGGGCAAGGGCGCCGGGGAGGTGGCGAGGAGGGGCGGCGGGAGGTGGAAGCTGCCCGTCTCCGAGGGCCCGAAGACCCCGAGGGGAGCGGTGACGGGCGTGGAGGCCCCGGCGGGCTGCGCGGGCACGGCGGGCCGGGCCGTCGGCGGGGTCTCGTACGCGGCTTCCTGAGGTGTCCGGGGCGTGAAATCGGCGGGCACCGGGCCCAGTTGGTCGAACACCTCGACCGTCCCGGCCGGATCCCCGTCCGGGTCGGGCGGCGGCAGCAGTTCCACGGCCTCGGCGAGGGCCCTGCGCGCCCCGGTGGCCGTCTGGAACCTGCTCCGGGGGTCCGGCTGGAGCAGCGCGGCCAGGACGTCCCACAGCGGCGCGGGAACGCCCTCGGGGGCATCGGGGGTTCCGTGGGTGAGGAACTGCTCCATGAGGGCCTGGGAGTCGGGCTTGCGCCCCTGGAGGAGGTAGAGGCCGACCAGTCCGACCGCGTACAGGTCGGCGGTGAAGTCCGGCTCGGAGCCGAGGAGTTGTTCGGGCGCGAGATAGCCCGGCGTGCCGACCACGTACGCGGTCTCGGTCAGCCGGGGCTCGCCCTTGCGCATGGCGATGCCGAAGTCGGACAGCCGCAGGTGCGGCCGCCCGGTTCCAGTGGCCTCCATCAGGATGTTGGCCGGTTTGATGTCGCGGTGCACGACACCCTCCGCATGCACCGCCGCCAGCCCCGACAGGAGCTGGTCGAGCAGCGTGCACACGAACCGGGGCGGCAGGGCACCGTAGTCCCCGATCACATGGGCGAGGGAGCCGCCGGCGACGAGGTCCATGGTGAAGAGGACCTTGTCGTCGTCCGCCGCCCAGCTGGCCGGGGCCAGTACGTGCGGGTGATCGATCCGCAGCGCCTGCTCGCGGACGAACCGCAGCAGGGTGTGGGCATCGCTCTGCAGGAGGACCTTCGCTGCGACGTACCTGCGGCGCCGGTGGTCCCAGGCTCGCCATACGGCGCCGGCGCCGCCACGTCCGATCGGGTCGATCAGTTCGTACCGGCCGGCGAAGATCTCACCCATTGCTGCGCCCGTCCCCCGTCATCAGCCGCGTTCGTCGCGTTCGTCGCGTGTCAGTTCTGGTGTGCTTCGTAGTGCGCGACGGCGTCGGAGGTGCGGCCCGCTCCGTACACCCTGAGGAACTCTGCCAGTTCCGGGTGGGTCGGGGCGAGGGTGTCCGCCGCGTCGATGATGTCCCCGGCAGCGGAGACCGAGCGCAGCAGCGACTGGATCTCGCGCACGACGCGCTTGACGGTGGGTGCGCCGGAGCCGGTGGCGGCCTGGCTGGTGCTGTTGCTGAGGACGGAACCTCCCTGGGTCTTCTTGATCTCGTCCATCCGGTCGGTGGCCTCTCCCGCGCTGACGCTCCCGTCGGCCACCTGGCCGGCGAGATCCTGGAGAGCCTGCACCCGCTGGACCACGGCGGGGTTGCCGATCTTGGCCCGCTGACCGCTCATCAGCTGGGACAGCATCGGCGCCGACAGCCCGAGGACGGCAGCGAGGCGGGCCTGGTTCAAACCGAGGTCATCTATGAGCCGGCGGAAAAGCGCCCCCAGCGGTTCCCCGTACCAACTCCGCTGGAGTTCCCTGGCTCTGGCGGTCGCCTCTTGCTGTACTGCGTCCACTCTTACTACTCCCCTTCGCTGGTGCGAACCTCGCGAGCATCTTACGGAGAGTGGTCGCGGGGCGGGAGTCCCTATCATTTTGCGGGATGAGGGGGTACACCCGGTACTCTGTCCTACGGAACGGTCACTCGCCCGCGGGGGACCGGCACGTCCACATCCGGGGCCTTAGCTCAGTTGGTAGAGCGCTGCCTTTGCAAGGCAGATGTCAGGAGTTCGAATCTCCTAGGCTCCACTTCCAGAAAGTCCCCTTGACCTGCGGAAACGTAGGGCAAGGGGACTTTTTTCATGCCCGTCCTCGTGTGGGGAGGGGGTGTCCGACGTCGTGAACTGCCCCCGAGCGGGTCGCACGAGCGCTGGAGGCAGACTTGGTCCTCCTTGCCGCACCGACTCGGGAAACGGGCGATTCGATCACCATGAAGAACGGCCACACCGCGCTGACCATGCAGGACGCGATACTCACCCTGCAGAAGTACTGGAGCGACAACGGCTGCATGATCACGCAGCCGTTGAACACGGAGGTGGGGGCCGGAACGGCCAACCCGTCCACGGCGCTGCGGGTGATCGGCCCCGAGCCCTGGAGCGTCGCCTACGTCGAGCCCAGCGTGCGGCCGGACGACTCGCGCTACGGCGAGAACCCGAACCGGCTCCAGACCCACACCCAGTTCCAGGTGATCCTCAAGCCCGACCCGGGCAACCCGCAGGAGCTGTACCTGGGCAGTCTCCAGGCGCTCGGCGTCGACCTGGGCGCGCACGACGTGCGGTTCGTGGAGGACAACTGGGCCTCGCCCGCGCTCGGTGCCTGGGGGCTGGGCTGGGAGGTCTGGCTGGACGGCATGGAGATCACCCAGTTCACCTACTTCCAGCAGGTCGGCGGGGTCACCCTGTCCCCGGTGTCGGTGGAGATCACCTACGGCCTCGAACGCATCCTGATGAACCTTCAGGGCGTGTCCCACTTCAAGGACATCGTCTACGCGCCGGGCATCACCTACGGCGAGGTGTTCGGCCAGAACGAGTACGAGATGAGCCGCCACCACCTCGACGACGCCGACGTCGAGACCCAGCACACGCTCTTCGGGGCGTACGCGTCCGAGGCCCGGCGCATGATCGACCTCGAGCTGCCCATCCCGGCCTACACGTACGTGCTCAAGTGCAGCCACACCTTCAACGTGCTCGACGCGCGCGGCGCGCTCAGCACCACGGAGCGGGCCAAGGCCTTCTCCCTGATGCGCGGCCTCACGCACGAGTCGGCCAAGCTGTGGGCGCGGCGCCGCGCCGTACTGGAGTACCCGCTCGGAGTCGCGGCCGCGCCGGCCGCCGCCGTGCGGGCCGCGCTGCCCACGGTGTCCGGCACCGAGACGCTGCTCTTCGAGATCGGCATGGAGGAACTGCCGCACGCCGACGTCCGCGCCACCACCGACGCCGTGCGCGAGGCGGTCACGGCCGAGCTGGCCGCCACCCGGCTGGGGCACGGCCCGATCACCGCGATGGGCACACCGCGCCGCATCGTGATCACGGTCGACGGCGTGGAGCCGCGCGAGCCGGACACCGCCAGGACCGTGCGCGGCCCCAAGGCCGCCGCCGCCTACAAGGACGGTGCCCCCACCCCCGCCCTGCTGGGCTTCGCCCGCAGCCAGAACGTCGACCCGGCGGACCTCCAGGTCCTCGACGTCAGCGGGGTCGAGTACGTGGTGCTCACCCGCGAGGAGCCGGGCCGCCCGGCGGTCGAGGTGCTCAGCGCCCTGCTCGCCGAGGTCGTGTCCGGGCTGCGCGCCGGCCGCAACATGCGGTGGAACGACCCTGCCCTGTCCTTCTCCCGCCCCGTCCGCTGGCTGCTCGCCCTGCTCGGCAACACCCCCCTGCCGGTCGCCGTCTCCGCGCTCGCCTCGGGCACCACCACCCGCGTCCACCGCACGGCCCCGGACCCGGTCGTCCAGGTGGCGTCCGCCGAGGGCTACGCCCACTTCCTGAAGATGCACGGCATCCTGCTGGACCGCGATTCCCGTCGCGACATGGTGGTGCGCGGAGCCCACGAGTCGGCGGCCGAGGCCGGCGGAGCGATCGATGTGGCCGGTGAGGCCGGACTGATCGACGAGATCACCGACATCGTGGAGTTCCCGCACCCGGTCCTGGGATCCTTCGACGAGAGCTACCTCGACCTGCCCGCGAGCGTCCTGACCACGGTGATGCGCAAGCACCAGCGCTACCTGCCGGTGCTGGACGCCGACGGACGCCTCATGCCCCACTTCGTCACCTTCGCCAACGGCACGTGTGACGACGACGTGGTGCGTTCGGGCAACGAGGCCGTGCTGCGGGCCCGTTACGAGGACGCCGCCTTCTTCTTCCGCGCCGACCTGAAGGTCTCCCCCCAGGAGCTCCGCGGCCGGCTGGACAAGCTGACCTTCGAGGACCGGCTCGGCACGGTCGCCGACCGTGCCGACCGCATCGCCGCCCTCGCCGTCGGCCTGGCCGCGAACGCGGGGCTCGACGAGGACGCGCTCGCCACGGTGCGCCGCGCCGGTGCGCTGGCGAAGTTCGACCTGGCGTCCCAGATGGTCGTCGAGTTCTCCGGCCTGGCCGGGGTGATGGCGCAGGAGTACGCACGCCGTGCCGGCGAGTCCGCGGAGGTAGCGCGCGCCCTGGCCGAGATGGAGCTTCCGCGTTCCGCGGGCGGCGCGCTGCCGGCCGGTGACGCGGGCGCCGTACTGTCGCTCGCCGACCGGTTCGACCTGGTGACGGGCATGTTCGTGATCGGCGCCGCGCCGACCGGAAGCTCCGATCCGTTCGGGGTGCGCAGGGCCGCCATCGGTCTGCTCAACGTGCTGCGGAGCACTCCCGCGCTGGCCGGCGTCCGCGTGAACGCGTCGCTGCGCGCGGCGGCCGAACGCTTCGCCGCCCAGGGCGTCGAGGTGCCCGCCGAGCGGCTCACGGAGGCCGCCGAGCTGATCACCCGTCGCTACGAGCAGCAGCTCACCGACGCCGGACACGAGCACCGCCTGGTCCAGGCCGTCCTGGTGTGGGCCGATCGTCCCGCCCACGGCGACCGCACCCTGGCCACGCTGGAGCGCCACATCGGCACCGAGGCGTTCGACGGGCTCACCGCCGCCCTCCAGCGCGTGGTGCGCATCCTCCCCGGAGACGCTGCCGAAGGCGCCGCCGCCGTGGACCGCTCCCCGCTGACCGCTCCCGCCGAGCTGCGCCTCGCCGAGAGCGCGCGGGAGGTCCGTGCGTCGCTGACCGGCCGTGAGGACGACCTCGCCGCGCTGATCGAGGTCTCCGCCCCGCTGGTCGCCGCGATCAACGCCTTCTTCGACGACGTCCTGGTGATGGACCCCGACCCGGAGGTCCGCGCGGCCCGGCTGGCCCTGCTGGACGACGTGGCGCGACTGGCCCGCACGACCCTGGACTGGCGCGCGCTGTAACCGGCGCTCGACAGCGGTGAGATGAGGCCTCCTGCCCGGCGCACACGCCGGGCGGGAGGCCTTTTCGCGTTAATCTCTGCCCCGGTGGTCGGTATGACGATCATTCAGCAAGGCCAAGTTGAGGAGACTTCGGATGACCGTGGATGCGGAGACCACTGAGAAGGCCCTGCGGTTGCGGGCCCTGGGCGAGGGCGTACTCGTCCTGCCCAACGCCTGGGACGCGGGCAGCGCGGCGGTGATCGAGTCGGCCGGGGCGCAGGCCATCGCCACCACCAGTGGTGGAGTGGCCTGGTCGATCGGCCGCGGGGACGGGCAGCACGCGACGGGGCCGGAGATGCTGGCGGCGGCCGCGCGGATCGTGGCGGCCGTGGACGTCCCGGTCACCGTGGACGTGGAGGGCGGCTACGAGGACGTCGCGGCCACCGTGCGCGAGGTGGTGGCGGTGGGCGCCGTCGGGATCAACCTGGAGGACTCGAAGGCGACCGACGGCACGCTCCACACCGCCTCGGAGCAGGCCGAGCGGATCCGCGCCGCCCGCGCGGCGGCCGCCGCGGCCGGGCTGCCGGAACTGGTGATCAACGCCCGTACCGACGTCTTCCTGTTCGGGATCGGCGAGGAGTCCGGCCGCCTCGCCGACGTCCTGGCGCGGGTGGAGGCGTACGCCGCCGCCGGGGCCGACGGGATCTTCGTGCCGGGGCTGCTGGACCTGGACGCCCTGGGCGAGATCGCGCGGGGCCCGCTGCCGGTCAACGCGATGGCCGGGCCGGGCGGTCCGTCCGTCGCCGAGCTGGCGAAGGCCGGGGTGCGCCGGGTCAGTGTCGGGACCGGGGTGGCGCAGGCGGCGTACACGGCGGCCCGCGCCGCGGCGGTGGAGGTGCTGGAGCAGGGGACGTACGGGGCGCTCGACGGGGCGGTCGACTACGGCACGTTCAACGGCCTCTTCGTGAAGTAGGGGGCCCTGACAGTCCCTGGGGTGAAACGGCGGTGGGCCGCTCCGGTGTGCGGAGCGGCCCACCGCCGTGTCCGGGGGTCCTCCCGGTCGGCACCACCTCGTCCTGCCCCGATGTTTCACGTGAAACATCGGGCGGGGGTCACCGGCGCCGGCCGGTCCGCAGCAGGGTCGCGGCCACCACGAGCGCCGTGAGCATCAGCCCGGCACCGATGCCGAAGGCCAGGTGGTAGCCGGAGGTCAGCGCCGCGGCGCGGTCGAGGCCCGTGCCGCGCAGGGAGTCGGTGCGGGCGGCCGCCAGGGTGGAGAGGACGGCGACGCCGAGGGCCATGCCGATCTGCTGGGTGGTGTTGAACAGGCCCGAGGCGAGCCCCGCGTCCTGCTCGTCGGCGCCGGACATGCCGAGCGCGGTGAGGGCGGGCAGGGCCAGGCCGAAGCCGGCGGCCAGCAGCATCACGGGGAGCAGGTCGGTGAGGTAGTCGGCGCGGACCGGGAGCCGGGTCAGCAGGCCGAGGGCGGCGACCAGCAGGGCCAGTCCGGCCAGGAGGACGCCCCGTTCACCGAAGCGGGCGTTCAGCGGGGCCGAGGCGAAGAGGGAGACCCCGCCGATGACCACGGCCGCCGGGAGCATCGCCAGGCCGGTCTCGGCGGCGCCGTAACCGAGCACGTTCTGGAGGTACAGGGCGACCAGGACCTGGAAGGAGAACAGCGCCGCCACCATCAGCATCTGAACCAGGTTCGCGCCGACCACGGTCCGCGAGCGGAAGATCCGCAGCGGGACCAGCGGGGTGCGGGTCCTGGCCTGGCGTGCGGTGAATCCGGCGAGCAGGGCGACCGAGATCGTGCCGAGACCGAGGGTGTGCGCGGAGACCCAGCCGTAGCGCTCCACCTCGACGACGGTGAAGATGCCGATCGTCAGGCCCGCGGTGACCAGGAGGGCGCCGATGACGTCGGCTCCGGCGCGCAGACCCGGTCCTCGATCGGCGGGGAGCGCGGGCAGGGCCAGCGCGAGGGCGGCGAGTCCTATGGGCAGGTTGATGAAGAAGATCCAGTGCCAGTCGAGGGCATCGGTCAGGACCCCGCCGAGCACCTGCCCCAGGGAGGCTCCTGCCGCGCCGGTGAAGGAGAAGACGGCGATGGCCCTGGCCCGCTCGCGGGGTTCGGTGAACAGCGTGATCAGGATGCCCAGGCTGACGGCCGCGGCCATGGCGCTGCCGAGGCCCTGCAGGAACCGGGCGGCGATCAGTACCTCGGGGGACCCGGCGAACCCGGCGAGCAGGGAGGCTCCGGTGAAGACGCCGGTCCCGGCCAGGAACATCCGCTTGCGGCCGATGAGGTCGCCGAGCCGGCCGGCGAGCAGCAGCAGGCTGCCGAAGGCGATCAGGTAGGCGTTGACGACCCAGCTGAGTCCGGCGGGGGTGAAGCCGAGGTCGTTCTGGATGGCCGGCATCGCGACGGTGACGATGCTGCCGTCGAGGACGGTCATCAGGACGCCGGTCGACAGCACCCCGAGGGCGGTCCACCGGGAGCGCGGCCCGCGCGGGGCGGCCGGGGCGGTCTGCGCGGCCGGTGCGGTCTGCGCGGCCGGGCCGGAAGCGGACCCGGCGGGTGCGGTGGGAGGAGCGGCGGGAGCGGACGTGGCAGGCATCGGTGTCCCCAGTCGTGAGCGGTGGGCTGATGTAGTGAGACCGTATCAGATGGTTCCGTTGCAGACGATCTGTTGGGGACTGAATTGCTAGACTGGCGTCCATGACAGCCATGGCGCCCGCACAGAACGAGCCGGACCTCTCCTTCCTCCTGGACCACACCAGCCACGTCCTGCGCACCCGGATGGCGGTGGCGCTCGACCGGATCGGGCTCACGGCACGGATGCACTGCGTGCTCGTGCACGCCCTGGGGGAGGAGCGGACCCAGATCCAGCTCGCCGAGATCGGGGGCATGGACAAGACGACGATGGTCGTCACCGTCGACGCCTTGGAGAAGGCCGGCCTGGCCGAGCGGCGGCAGTCCAGCACCGACCGCCGGGCCCGCGTCATCGTCGTCACCGAGCAGGGCGCGGCCCTGGCGCAGGAGAGCAGCCGCATCGTCGACCAGGTTCACGCCGAGGCCCTCGCGTCCCTCACGGCAGCCGACCGCGAGGCCGTGCTGCGCGTGCTGAACCTGCTGGTGGAGGGCGACCTGGGAACCCCGTCGGAAAGCCCGAGGCCGGCCCGCAGGGCCCGCCAGTAGCGGCCCGGCATCCCCCGGATGGTCCCGTCACACGGCCGTCCCCTGCCTTCTGGCAGAGAGTGGGACAAGGCACTCAGCCCAAGGGGGGCACCACCATGCCGGAGGCGTACGCACATGGGACTGTTCGACTTCATGAGGTCCGACAAGAAGAAGGAACAAGCCGAGAAGGCCGCCCGGAAGGCGGCTGAGCAGGTCCAACAGCAGGCCGCGGACGCTCCGGCGCCGCCGTCCGCGAGGCCCGGCAACGGCAGCAAGTACACCGACTCGGCAGCGGCGACCAAGGCGGCCGCCGAGCGCATGGCGGCAGCGGCGCCGCCCAAGGCGGCACCGGCGCCCGCGGCGCCCCCCGTCGCGCGACCCGCCCCGCACACGCCCACGCCGGCTTCCGCCGCACACAAGGCGGTGCCCGCGGCCCCGATGCCCCCGACACCGAAGCCCGCGCCCAGGGCGCAGCGCACGTACACCGTCCGCGCGGGCGACTCGCTCTCCGCGATCGCCCGCCGCGAGCTCGGCAACGAGGGCCGCTGGCGCGAGCTCTACGCGATGAACAAGGGCGTCATCGGCTCGAACCCCGACATGATCCACCCGGGGATGAAGCTCAACCTCCCCGGCTAGCGGGAACGAGGAACCACGCAACGGAGTGGGGCCCGGATCCTCTCCAGGATCCGGGCCCCACTCCGCTGTGCGACGCTCCGTCGTGACGGTCCGATTACGTTCCTCAGCGGTGCTTGCGCTTCGCGTCCTCGGCGTCGATCCGCTCCTGCGCGGCCTCGGCCTCCGCTTCCAGGCCGGACGTGAAGTCCGTCCCGGCGTCGCGCTCCTTCGCCGCCAGTTCGTCGTCGAAGGAGGCCGGAGCCTCCTCCTCCCGCGCAGACACCTCGGTGGCGGCCGGCGGCTCGACGAGCCAGTCCGGGTTCGACTGCTGGTCCCACCACCGCCACGCGGCGTAGGCCGCACCGGCCAGGACACCGACCACGATTGCGCCCTTGAGCAGGCGGCCACGGCGCGCACGCCGCTCGTGGCGCCGTACGAGCTTCTGGACCTCCTTGGCCGATACCTGGCCGCGCAGCGCCGCCAGCGCCGCCGTCGACCGGGAAGCGGCCTCCTCGGCCACCGGCTGGGCCGCCGCGAGGGCGCTCTCCAGACGCGGCTGCGTGTACTCCGCCGCGTGCCGGGCCGCCAGGCGGGTCTGCTTCACGGCGTTGGTCGCTGCCCGGTCCACATGCGGCGGCACATGGGCGCGCGCCGCCTTGATGCGGGGCTGTACGTGGTCGCAGTACGTCAGGCGGGCTTGTTTGGCAGCCTCGCCGGCCGCGTAGGACACCTTCGGTGCGAGTCGTTCATTCGCCTCATGGGCGTAATGCACCGCAGCGTGCTTGGCGGATTCCGCGTACGGCGCCACCACTTCCGCTGCGTGCCGCGCGGTATCCCTGGCACTTGTGGCTGCCAGACGCACGCTTTCCTTGCGGGTCACGGGATCCTCCTCCTCGGTGGCGGACACAGTTCACCTTTCCACCCTTTGTCGGATCATGCCTGCCATACCGTCGACCGGCATGCGTGACAGGGCATACGGGTGGAGGATTTCCGTCCGGTGCAGCCCTCCGTGCGAGGATCTGATACCGACAGTGATGACTATGGAAGGCAGATCCGTGGCCGAGAAGCTCTACGCCACCCTGAAGACCAACCACGGCGACATCGAGATCGAGCTCCTGGCGAACTTCGCTCCGAAGACCGTGCGGAACTTCGTCGAGCTCGCCACCGGTGAGCGCGAGTGGACGCGTCCCACGGACGGCCAGAAGACCACGGACCCCCTCTACGACGGCACCGTCTTCCACCGCGTCATCAGCGGGTTCATGATCCAGGGCGGCGACCCGCTGGGCAACGGCACCGGCGGCCCCGGGTACCAGTTCGCCGACGAGTTCCACCCCGACCTGGCCTTCACCAAGCCCTACCTGCTCGCGATGGCGAACGCCGGCCCCGGCACCAACGGCTCGCAGTTCTTCATCACCGTCGCCCCCACCGCCTGGCTGACGCGCAAGCACACCATCTTCGGCGAGATCTCCGACAAGGCCAGCCAGAAGATCGTCGACTCCATCGCGGCAGGGCCCACCAACCCGCGCACCGAGCGACCCCTGGACGACGTGATCATCCAGTCCGTCGTCATCGAGAAGCGCTGACCGCAGGGGAACCTTTCGGCCCCGCCCGTCCGTCCTCGATACGTACCGGACGGACGCGGCGGATCCGCCGCCTCGCCGCCGATCGAGGGGACCGATGGACACCGACCGTCTTCCGGGCTGCTACCGGCATCCGGACCGCGAGACCGGGATCAGCTGTACGCGCTGTGAGCGGCCGATCTGCCCCGAGTGCATGATCAGTGCCTCGGTCGGATTCCAGTGCCCCGACTGCGTCCGCGGGGGCTCGGGAACGGGCCATGGCTCCGCCGCCAACGCACCGCGCACCATCGCGGGCGGGGTGGTCGCCGCCGATCCGCACCTGGTCACCAAGATCCTGATCGGGATCAACGCCGCCGTGTTCCTCGCGACCATCGCCCTTCCCGGGCTGGCGCTCCACCTGGAGCTGATCGGCCGGTACCGCGAGCTGGTGGGCGGGCCGATCGAAGGGGTCTCCACCGGCGAGTACTACCGGCTGCTGACCTCGACGTTCCTGCACACCGCGCTGTGGCACATCTTCGGCAACATGCTCGGCCTGTGGTTCATCGGCGGGCCGCTGGAGCAGGCCCTCGGCCGGGCCCGCTACCTCACCGTGTACCTGCTGTCGGCGCTGGGCGGCAGCGCCGTGGTCTACCTGCTGACCCCGATGAACGCCGCGACCCTCGGCGCCTCCGGAGCCGTCTTCGGCCTGCTCGGCGCCACCATCGTGCTGGCCCGCCGGATGCGGTACGAAATGCGCCCGCTGATCACCATGGCGGTGTTCATGCTGCTGCTGACCTTCGCACCCGGGCTGAACGTGTCGTGGCAGGCCCATATCGGTGGTCTGGTCACCGGTGCGCTGGTCGCGCTGGGTCTGTTGTGGCCCGCCACGGGTCACAGCGCGCGGAATCGCAAATTCGTCCAGTGGGGCACCTGTGTGGCGGTGTTTCTGCTGGCCACAGCCCTGATCGTGATCCGTACGGCCGAACTTTCCGTTCTCACCTGATCACACCGGCGTCAACTCTCCACAGAGTTATCCACAGATCTTCTGTCTTTTCCTCAGGTGTGGATGACGCTGTGGATAACTCATGGGGAGAGCTTGCGGAGTCGGGCTACTTCCACTGCGTGGAGACGCCGAATCCTGCCGCAATGAAGCCGAATCCGACCACAATGTTCCAATTTCCGAGAGCTTCGATCGGAAGCTGGGTCTCGGACAGATAGAAAACGACGATCCATGCCAAACCGACCAAGAAGAACGCCAGCATGACCGGGGCGACCCAGTTGCGGTTCGTCAGCTTGATCGACTGCGGCGTCCGCGTGGGGGGCGGCGTGTAGTCGTCCTTCTTGCGGATACGTGACTTCGGCACGAGGGGCTCTCCTGTCGATGGGCTGGGGACCTGGCCTGCCCCGGGCGTCCGTTAGCGTAGTGGACCTGTGGCGTTGAAGGAGAAGGGTACGTTGAGCAATTCCGACGACTCCTCCGCGGGTCCCCGTCGCCGTGCCAGACCGGTCCGGCTGCTCACGGCCGCCGTTTTCGCCCTGGCCGGCTTGATCTTCGTGACCAGTTTCAACACCTCCAAGGGTACGAACATCCGGACCGACGCCTCGCTCCTCAAGCTGTCCGACCTGATCCAGGAGCGCAGCCAGAACAATCTGGAGCTGGAGAAGAGCACCGCCACCGCACGCGGCCAGGTGGACGCCCTCGCCGCACGCGACAACGGGAGCACCAGGGCCGAGGACGCCAAGCTGGCCGCCCTGCGCGCCGCCTCCGGCACCGAGGACATCAGCGGCAAGGCCGTGACGGTCACCCTGAACGACGCGCCGCCGAACGCCACGGCCCGCATCCCCAACGTGCCCGAGCCGCAGCCCAACGACCTGGTGATCCACCAGCAGGACCTCCAGGCCGTGGTCAACGCCCTCTGGCAGGGTGGCGCCCAGGGCATCCAGGTCATGGACCAGCGCCTGATCTCCACCAGCGCCGTGCGCTGCGTGGGCAACACCCTGATCCTCCAGGGCCGCGTGTACTCGCCCCCCTACAAGGTGTCGGCGGTCGGCGACCCCGGCGCGCTGAAGAAGGCCCTCGCGGCCTCCCCGGCGCTGCAGAACTACCAGCTGTACGTGAACGCGTACGGGCTCGGCTGGAAAGTGGACGAGCACAAGGCGCTGACACTTCCGGGCTACTCCGGCACAGTGGACCTCCACTATGCGAAGCCGCTGGAGTCCGCCACCCCGTGACGCCGTACTGCGCCTGCTGGTACGGACGTTCAGCGAGGTGTGCCTGACCGCGGGCTCGCTCATCGTGCTCTTCGTGGCCTACGTCCTGCTGTGGACCGGGGTCAAGGCCGACCAGGCCATGGACGGGGAGATGGCCCGCATGCGCGACCGCTGGGCCGCGGCTCCCGCGGCCGCCCCGCAGCCCGCCCCCGCGCCGTCCACGACCCCGTCGGCCGCCGCGTCCGCACCGGAAACCGCTGCGTACCCGCCCGGCCGGGCCTTCGCCGAGATGTACGTACCGCGCTTCGGCCCCCGCTGGAACAAGCCGGTCCTGGAGGGCACGGGCACGGAGCTGCTCAAGAAGGGCCTCGGGCACTACGCCGGCACGGCCCGGCTCGGTGGCAGCGGGAACTTCGCGGTGGCCGGCCACCGGCGCACGTACGGGGACCCCTTCAAGGACATCCCCGAGCTGCGCCCCGGCGACCTGGTGATCCTCAAGGACGCCACCGGCTGGTACACGTACACCGTCCGCGCCGAACCGCTGCGCACGCTCCCCACCGAGGTCGGCGTCGTCGACCCGGTGCCGAGCCGGTCGCCCTTCACCGGGCCGGGCAAGTACCTGACGCTGACCACCTGCGACCCGGAATGGGGCCACAGCCACCGGCTCGTGGTCTGGGCCGAACTGACCGGTATGCGGACCCTCGCCCAGGGCGAACCGGAGGGTTTGGCAAGGTGACCCTCCGCGCCGGGCGGGTGGCTTTAGGCTGTGGACGTACCGCCCCTGCGGTGCGTTGAACGATCGTGGACGAAAAGGACACAGGCGGCATGTACGGCTGGATCTGGCGGCATTTGCCGGGCAACGCGTGGGTACGCGTCGCGATCTCCCTCGTGCTGGTGCTCGCGGTGGTGTTCGTGCTGTTCCAGTACGTCTTCCCGTGGGCCGAGCCGCTGCTTCCGTTCAACGATGTGACGGTGGACGAGGGATCGGGAGCGACTCCGTGAGCGCGCGCATTCTGGTTGTCGACAATTACGACAGCTTTGTCTTCAACCTGGTCCAGTACCTCTATCAGCTCGGTGCCGAGTGCGAGGTGCTGCGCAACGACGAGGTCGAGCTCGCCCACGCCCAGGACGGCTTCGACGGCGTCCTGCTGTCCCCGGGCCCCGGGACCCCGGAAGAGGCCGGCGTCTGCGTGGACATGGTCCGCCACTGCGCGGACACGGGCGTACCGGTCTTCGGTGTCTGCCTCGGCATGCAGTCGATGGCCGTCGCCTACGGAGGCGTCGTCGGCCGCGCTCCGGAACTGCTGCACGGCAAGACCTCGCCGGTGGTCCACGAGGGCCTCGGCGTCTTCGAGGGACTGCCCTCGCCCTTCACCGCGACCCGGTACCACTCCCTCGCGGCCGAGCCGCCGACCCTCCCGGACACGCTGGAGGTCACGGCGCGGACCGAGGACGGGATCATCATGGGTCTGCGCCACCGCGAGCACGACGTCGAGGGCGTGCAGTTCCACCCCGAGTCCGTGCTGACCGAGTGGGGCCACCGGATGCTCGCGAACTGGCTGGTGCGCTGCGGTGACGCGGGCGCGGTGGAGCGCTCGGTGGGGCTCGCCCCGGTGGTGGGCAAGGCCGTCGCGTGACGGCGCTCGCGCCGTCCGCGCCCACCGAGGGCCGGGCAGCGCGACGCAGGGCAGCACAGGAGGCCGCGAAGCGAACGCGCGCGCGGGGCCGGGGCCGGCGGCGCAGGCGGCCGGCCTCGGGCGGTCCGGTGGTGGTCGTCAGCAGGCTCGCCGGGGAGCTGTTCATCACGCTGGGCCTGGTGATGCTGCTCTTCGTCGGCTACCAGCTCTGGTACACGAACTTCCTGGCGGGCCGGACGGCCGATGACGCGGCCGGCTCCCTGCTCCAGACCTGGGACCGCGATCCGGTCGGGGCGGCGGCTCCGCCCGTGGCGGCCTTCGAGCCGGGCCAGGGCTTCGCGATCCTGTACATCCCGAAGCTGGACGTGAAGGTGCCGGTCGCGGAGGGCACGAACAAGGCGAAGGTCCTCGACAAGGGCATGGTCGGCCACTACTCCGAGGCGCCGCTCGCGACCGGGATGCCGGCCGATCCACAGGGCAACTTCGCGCTGGCGGGCCACCGCAACACGCACGGAGAACCATTCCGCTACATCAACCGGCTGGTGCCCGGGGACAAGATCGTGGTGGAGACGCGGGACGCGTACTACACGTACGAGATGAGCGCGCAGCTCGCGCAGACCCCGCCGTCGAACGTGTCGGTGATCAAGCCCGTGCCCGCCGGATCGGGGTTCACCTCCCCGGGCCGGTACATCACGCTGACCACCTGCACCCCGGAGTTCACCAGCACCTACCGGCTGATCGTATGGGGCAGGATGACCGCTGAACGACCCCGCAGCCAGGGTGCTCCGCCCGAGCTGACCAGCCCGTAGAGGATCCGCAGTGTCACGTGCCGCACCGCCCCCGCACCGCAGCGCCGTCGCGGGGTTCCTGAGCCTGCTGGGCGAGGTCCTGATCACGCTGGGCCTGGTCCTCGGGCTGTTCGTGGCGTACTCGCTGTGGTGGACGAACGTCCTGGCGGACCGGGACGCCTCCGCGCGCGGGGACGCGGTGCGCGAGCAGTGGGAACGGGCGGCGCCCTCCCGGGCGACGGCCGCGGCGCCGGGCGCGCTGGACGTCCAGGGCGGGATCGGCTTCCTGCACGTGCCGGCGATGAAGAACGGCGAGGTGCTGGTCAAGCGGGGCACCGGCTCGGAGGTCCTGAACGACGGCGTCGCCGGCTACTACACGGAGCCGGTGAAGTCGGCGCTGCCGTGGGACCCGGCGGGCAACTTCGCGCTGGCGGCCCACCGCGACGGGCACGGGGCGAAGTTCCACGACATCGACAAGCTGAAGAACGGCGACGCGGTCGTCTTCGAGACCCGCGACACCTGGTACGTGTACAAGGTCTTCGCCGAGCTGAGCCAGACCTCGAAGTACAACGTGGAGTCGATCAGCCCGGTCCCCAAGGAGTCGGGCCGCACGGCGCCGGGCCGCTACATCACCCTGACGACCTGCACGCCCGTGTACACCTCGAAGTACCGCTACATCGTGTGGGGCGAGCTGGTGCGCACGGAGAAGGTGGACGCGAAGCGGAGCCTTCCGGCGGAGCTGCGCTGACGCTCCAGGCCTCCAGAAGGCCCCTGTGGACGGCTGTCAGGCCTCCCTGCGCGCGAGGGGCCCAGGGCTCGCGCGTGAAGGCGCAGGTGGCCATGTAGAGGGCCACGTCGGCTCTGCTGCCCACCCCCGCCAGGAAGACACGAACGAAAGAACGGGTCCGGCTCCTCTCGTGGAGAGGGGCCGGACCCGTCGGTGCACCTTGCTGCGCGGCTAGCCGCCGAGGCCTCCGATGAAGCCGCCGCCGCCGTCGTTGCCGCCGTTCTGCTGGTTGTCCGGCACCGTGTTCACGTTGATGACCTGGTTGGGGGCCACCGGGCTGCCGATGGGCGGGTCCGTGCTCAGGATCCTGGCCTTGCCGTCCGAGGAGCCCGACAGGACGGAGCCGAAGACCAGACCCCTGGCGGCCAGCAGTTCCCTGGCCTGGTTGATGGTCTTGCCGACCAGGTTCGGGACCTGGAGCTGCTGGACCGGCTTGGCGACGGAGATGTTGACCGTCGAGCCGACGTCGACCTGGGTGTTGATACCGGGGTCCTGGCCGACGACCGTCTTGGGGGCCGTGCCCGGGGGCGCGTCCACCTCGGTGACGCTGCCGAGCTTCAGCTTGAGGGCCTGCAGGGCCTTGGAAGCGTCGGCCTGGCTCTTGCCGGTCAGGTCCGGGACGGTCACCTTGGAGATCTCCTTGGCCACCGTCAGCGTGATGGGGCTGCCCCGCTCCGCCTCGACGCCGCCCTTCGGGTCCTGCTCCAGGACGATGCCGGGGGACTGCTCGGACTCGACGAGCTTCTTCGTGACCTGGAAGCCCCCCTTGTCCTTGAGGGTCTTCTCCGCGGCGTCGAACGGGATCCTGAGGACGTCCGGCACGACGATCTTGGGCGCTCCGGTGGAGACCTTCACCTTGACGACGGAGTTCTTGTCGACCTTGGTGCCCTCGGCCACGCTCTGCTCGCAGACGCTGCCCTTGGGGGCGATCTCGCAGGGCATCTCCCCGTCCTGCTGGACGATGAGACCGACGTTGTCCCCGTTGGCCTTGGCCGTCTCGAAGGTTTCGCCGATGAACTTGGGGACCGCGGGCCGGTTGTCGGCGGTGGTGTCGAAGAGGGCGCGCCCGATCAGGATCGCGCCGACCAGGACGAGGATGCCGGCGGTGACCAGCAGGATCGTGGAGGCCTTGCTCTTCTTCTGCGGGCGCCGGCCGCGGCCGCTCTGGTCGTAGCCGCCCTGGCCCGCGTACCCGGTGGCCCCGTATCCGCCGTCGCCCGGGGGCATCGGCGGGAGCATGGAGGTCTGGTTCGGGTCGGCGGTGCGCAGGGCGGTGGTGGGCTGGTCGTAGCCCTGGTGTCCGTAGCCGTGGCCCTGGTCGGGGTAGCCGTAGCCGGCGGCGCCCATGGAGGCGGTGGCCGCGACGGGCTGGCCGTCGAGGCAGGCCTCGATGTCGGCGCGCATCTCGTCGGCGGACTGGTAGCGGTAGTCGGCGTCCTTGACCAGCGCCTTCAACACGATCGCGTCCATCTCGGGCGTGATCTCGGAGTCGAAGTTCGACGGGGGCTGGGGCTCTTCCCGTACGTGCTGGTAGGCGACCGCGACCGGGGAGTCGCCGATGAACGGCGGCCGGACGGCGAGGAGTTCGTACAGCAGGCAGCCGGCCGAGTAGAGGTCGGAGCGCGCGTCGACCTGCTCGCCCCTGGCCTGCTCCGGGGAGAGGTACTGGGCGGTGCCGATGACGGCGGCGGTCTGCGTCATGGTCATGCCGGAGTCGCCCATGGCACGGGCGATGCCGAAGTCCATGACCTTGACCTGGCCGGTGCGGGTCAGCATCACGTTGGCGGGCTTGATGTCGCGGTGCACGATGCCGGCGCGGTGCGAGTACTCGAGCGCCTGGAGGATGCCGATGCACATCTCCAGGGTCCGCTCGGGCAGCAGCTTGCGGCCGGAGTGCAGGAGCTCGCGCAGGGTCGAGCCGTCGACGTACTCCATCACGATGTACGGGATGGAGATGTTGTCGACGTAGTCCTCGCCGGTGTCGTAGACGGCGACGATCGCCGGGTGGTTGAGCGACGCGGCCGACTGGGCCTCGCGGCGGAACCTGGCCTGGAAGGACGGGTCGCGGGCGAGGTCGGCGCGCAGGGTCTTGACGGCGACGGTACGGCCGAGCCGGGTGTCGTGGGCGAGGTAGACCTCGGCCATGCCACCACGGCCGAGCACGTGGCTCAGCTCGTACCGGCCGCCGAGGCGACGCGGCTCTTCCATAACGTGCAGCCCTCTCCGTCAGTCCCGACCGCACCCGTGTGTGGTCCGGCGGTGTGCTGTTCGCGCAAAGGCTACCGGCCGATCGTCGGTGATCGGTTCGTGACCACAGGCTGATACCGGACCGGTACCGTACGCTCGGACCCGGGCGGGAATGGTGACCCGGATCACATCTGTGTGCCCCTTGCGGCTCTCGCGTGGCCTTCGGCCCCGCCCGTCACCCCTTGTTGCTCTTGAGCACGGCTTCCATGACGGCCTTGGCCACGGGGGCGGCGAGGCCGGCGCCGCTGATGTCCTCGCGGTCCGCGCTGCTGTCCTCGATGACGACGGCGACGGCGACCGGCGAGCTGCCGTCCGGGTTCTCGACGTAGGAGATGAACCAGGCGTACGGGCGCTTCTTGTTGCCCTCGCCGTGCTGGGCGGTGCCGGTCTTGCCGCCGACCACGGTGTTCTTGATCCTGGCGGTGCTGCCGGTGCCCTTCTCGACCACGTTCACCATCATGTCCCGGACCTTCTTCGCGTTCTCGGCGGAGAGGGGACGGCTCATTTCCTGCGGCTCGTGCTTCTCGACGATGTCGATGCCGGGCGATTCCAGCTGGCTGACCATGTACGGCTTCATCAGCTTGCCGTTGTTCGCGATGGCGGCCGTGACCATGGCCATCTGCAGCGGGGTGGCCGCCGTGTTGAACTGGCCGATGGAGCTCAGGGCGTTGCCGTCCTTGCCCATGGTCTTGTCGTAGACGCTGGCGAAGGCGCGGACCGGGGTGTCGATCTTGTCGTTGTTGAAGCCGAACTTCTCGGCGGTCTTCACCATGTTGTCCCGCCCCACCTTGTCGCCCATGTTGGCGAAGACGGAGTTGCAGGAGACGCGCATGGCCTCGTTGAGGCTGGCCTTCCCGCACCCGGGGGCGTGGTTGATCAGCTCGGTCTTGGTCCCCGGGAGGATGTACGGGTCCTCGGTGTCGGTCGGATCGTCGATGTTCTTGACGACGCCGTGCTCCAGGGCCGCCGCGGCGGTGACCACCTTGAAGGTGGAGCCGGGCGGGTAGGTCTCGCGCAGGGCGCGGTTGACCAGCTTCTTGTCCTCGCTGTCCTTGAGCTCGACCCAGGCCTTCTCGTCGGCCTTCGAGTTGCCCGCGAAGGACGTGGGGTCGTACGAGGGGGTGCTGACCAGGGCGAGGATCGCGCCGGTGCGCGGGTCGATCGCCGCTACGGCGCCCTTCTTGCTGCCGAGCTTGTCGAACGCGGCCTTCTGCGCGGCGGCGTTGAGCGTCGTGACGACGTTGCCGCCCTGCTTCTTCTCGCCGGTGAACATGCCGATGGTGCGGTCGAAGAACAGCCGGTCGTCGTTGCCGGTGAGGATGCCGTCCTCGAGGGACTCGAGCTGCGTGGAACCGAAGGCCTGCGAGGCGTAGCCGGTCACGGGGGACCAGAGCGGACCGTCCATGTAGGTCCGCTTGAACTTGTAGTCGCTGCCGTCGGTGACGGCGGAGCCGGTGATCGGCTTGCCCTCGACGATGATGTTGCCGCGCTCGGTGGCGTACTGGGCGATCTGGACCCGGCGGTTCTCCTTGCGGGTGCTCAGTTCCTCGGCCTTGACGTACTGGAGCCAGTTGGTCCGCACGAGCAGTGCCAGGACGAGCAGCCCGCAGAAGATCGAGATGCGGCGCAGGGGCTTGTTCATGACGGGCGGACCACCTGGGTCATCTCGGAGTCGGGGGACGGTGCCGGGGCCGGGGCAGGGCGGCGTGCGGTGTCGCTGATCCGGATGAGGATGGCGATGAGGATCCAGTTCGCGAGCACGGACGAGCCGCCGGACGCGAGGAAGGGCATGGTCATGCCGGTCAGGGGGATGAGGCCCATGACTCCGCCGGCGACCACGAAGATCTGGAGCGCGAAGGCGCCGGAGAGGCCGATCGCGAAGAGCTTGCCGAAGGGGTCGCGGGCGGCGAGGGCGGTGCGCACGCCCCGCTCGATGATCAGGCCGTAGAGCAGGAGGAAGGCCATGACCCCGGCGAGCCCGAGCTCTTCGCCGACGGTGGAGAAGATGAAGTCGGAGTTGGCGGCGAACCCGATGAGGTCGGAGTTGCCCTGGCCCCAGCCGGTGCCGAGGACCCCGCCCGAGCCGAAGCTCATGATCGACTGGCCGACCTGCTCGCAGGCGCCGGACTTCTGGTAGCAGGCGAAGGGGTCGAGCCAGGCAGTGACGCGGGCCTTGACGTGGCTGGCGGTGGCGCCGACCACGGTGGCCCCGCCGACGCTCATGAGCAGGCCGATGACGATCCAGCTCGTCCGCTCGGTGGCCACGTACAGCATGATCACGAACATGCCGAAGAAGAGCAGCGAGGTGCCGAGGTCGTTCTCGAAGACCAGGACGAGCAGGCTCATCGCCCAGATCATCAGGATCGGGCCGAGGTCGCGGCCGCGCGGCAGGTAGAGGCCCATGAAGCGGCGGCTGGCGAGTGCCAGGGCGTCGCGCTTGACCATGAGGTAGCCGGCGAAGAAGACGGCGATGACGATCTTCGCGAACTCGCCGGGCTGGATCGAGAACCCGCCGACGCTGATCCAGATCTTGGCACCGAAGACGTCGGCGCCCAGACCCGGGATCACGGGCAGGATCAGCAGCACGAGCGAGGCGGCCATGGAGATGTACGTGAACCGCTGGAGCACGCGGTGGTCCTTCAGGACCAGCAGCACGCCGGCGAACAGGGCGATGGCGAGGGCCGTGTACATCATCTGCCGGGGCGCGGACTCGGAGAAGACGCCGAAGGAGCGCTTCGCCAGGTTCTGCAGGCGCTCGGACTGGTCGAGGCGCCAGATCAGGACGAGGCCGAGCCCGTTGAGGAGCGTGGCGATCGGCAGCAGCAGCGGGTCGGCGTACTTGGCGTAGCGCCGTACGACGAAGTGGGCGATGCCCGCCAGGACGCCGAGGCCGAGCCCGTAGGTGAGCATGCCCGGGGGCAGCTTCCCGTGGATCGACAGGCCCGCGTTGGCGTAGGCGAAGATCGGGATGACCACGGCGAAGGCGAGCAGCAGGAGCTCGGTGTTCCGCCGGCTCGGCAGCTCGATGGCGCCGATGGTGGTCGTGTTGGTGACAACGCTCATGGTGTGGCGGGCCCCCTGTGCCCGCGTATGTCTACTGCTTCTCGCACAGGCCGACGACCTGCTGCTCGGCGGCAGTCAGGACGGGGCCGGGTGTTTGGTTGCCCTGGGCCTCGGCGGCACGCCGCTCCTCGTCCTTCTTGCAGGCGGAGGTCTGGGTGCCGAGCTCGTCGATCTTCGTGCGGGCGCCGTCGATGCTGCTCTCGCTGATCGTCTCCACGACCTGCTTGCGCTTGAACGACGGGAGGTACTTCAGTTCGATGTCGGGGCGGTCGGTCTCCACCTTGGAGAGCTCCAGCGGCCCCAGCTTCTGGCTGATCCCGCGGAAGAGCGCGACGTGCTCGCCCTTGACCCCGATGTAGAACTGCGTCTGGGTCCAGCGGTAGCCCGCGTACAGCCCGCCGCCGATGACACCGAGGACCACGAGCAGCGTCAGCGTGCGCGTGGTCCACTTGCGCCCCTTGCCGCGGCGCCTGCGCGGGTGGTCGTACGTGTCCTCGTACCCGGAGTCCCCGTCGTACGGGTCCGGGTCGCCGAAGCTGCCGTACGCGTCGGCTCCGCCGCCCTGTCCCTGGGCGCCGTAACCGCCGTAGCCCGGGGCCTCACCGCTGCCGGGGGGGCCGAAGGCGCCGGCGGGCGGGGCGCCCTGGCGGCCGAGCCCGGAGGCGCGGCCGGCCGGTGTCTGCATGGCGTTGCCGCCGTCGAAGAGCTGGTGGTGCTGGTTCTCGGCGACCGCGCCGACGACGACCGGGGTGTCGTTGACCTGTGCGGCCAGGGTGTCGCCGCTGTCGGTGTCGAGGACGTCGGCCACGATGCAGGTGATGTTGTCGGGGCCGCCGCCGCGCAGTGCGAGCTGGATGAGCGAGGCCACGGTCTCGCGGGGGCCGTGGTAGTCGGCGAGGGTCTCCTCCAGGGTCTGGTGGGAGACCACGCCGGAGAGCCCGTCGGAGCAGATCAGGTAGCGGTCGCCGACCCGGACCTCGCGGATGGAGAGGTCGGGCTCGACGATGTCGCCGCTGCCCAGGGCCCTCATCAGCAGGGAGCGCTGCGGGTGGGTGGTGGCTTCCTCCTCGGTGATCCGGCCCTCGTCGACGAGGCGCTGCACCCACGTGTGGTCCTGGGTGATCTGCGTGAGGACGCCGTCGCGGAGCAGGTACGCGCGGGAGTCGCCGACGTGGACCAGGCCGAGGCGCTGGCCCGTCCACAGCAGGGCGGTGAGCGTGGTGCCCATGCCCTCCAGCTGGGGATCCTCCTCGACCATGACGCGCAGCTGGTCGTTGGCGCGCTGTACCGCGGTGCTCAGCGCGGTGAGCATGTCGGAGCCCGGGACGTCGTCGTCGAGCTGCACGAGGGCGGAGATCACCTCGGAGCTGGCGACTTCGCCGGCGGCCTGGCCGCCCATGCCGTCGGCGATCGCGAGGAGACGGGGACCGGCGTAGCCGGAGTCCTCGTTGCCCTCGCGGATCATGCCCTTGTGCGATCCGGCGGCGAACCGCAGGGACAGACTCATGCGCACCTGCCCTGTCGACGTCCATGCTGCCTCGGAAGACAACCGGTCTCGAGCCACACTGCCCACCCTCCGGCCTGGAACGCGCTCGGGTCCGTGTCCCCGGTGGGACGGACCGCTGCGGCTCGCTCGCTCCGCTCGCTCATTCTCGTACTACTTCCGCAGCTCGATGACGGTCTTGCCGATGCGGATCGGGGCGCCCGGCGGAATGGGCGTCGGGGTGGTCAGCCGGGTCCGGTCGAGATACGTGCCGTTGGTGGACCCGAGATCCTCGACGATCCACTGGCCGTCACGGTCGGGGTAGATCCTGGCATGCCTGCTGGAGGCGTAGTCGTCGTCCAGCACGATCGTGGAGTCGTGGGCGCGGCCCAAGGTGATCGTCTGGCCTGCGAGGGCCACCGTGGTGCCCGTGAGGGTGCCCTCGGAGACGACGAGTTTGGTGGGCGCACCGCGGCGCTGGCGCTGCTGCGGTGGGGCCGCCGGCTGGCGGCCCTGCTGCGCCGGGGCGCCGGAAGCGCTCCCGCCGCGTCGGGAACCGCGCTGCGTGACTCTCGTTCCGAAGAGATCGCTGCGGATGACCTGGACGGCCACGATGACGAACAGCCACAGAACGGCCAGGAAACCCAACCGCATGACCGTCAGGGTCAGCTCTGACATTGCCCCCGCTTACCCTTCGGCTTGCCGGTAAATGATGGTGGTGGAGCCCACGACGATCCGCGAACCGTCGCGGAGCGTAGCGCGGGTGGTGTGCTGCCCGTCCACCACGATGCCGTTGGTGGACCCGAGATCCTGGATCGTCGAGGGCGTTCCGGTCCGGATCTCACAGTGCCGGCGCGAGACGCCGGGGTCGTCGATCCGCACGTCGGCTTCGGTGCTTCTGCCGAGTACGAGCGTAGGGCGCGAGATCTGGTGGCGGGTGCCGTTGATCTCGATCCAGTGGCGCCGGACGGCGCCGCCGGTGGGTACGGGGGCCGGTCCGCCCGGTCCGCCGAGGGCGCCGGGATTCTGCCGGCGCGCACCGGGACCGCCCGGGGGCGGTCCGGCGGGCATGGGCGGCGCGGAGCTCGGCGGGTATCCGTAGCCGCCGGGCTGGGCCGGGGGGGCCTGGTGGCCCTGCCCCTGGCCCGGACCGTGCTGGCCGGGGGACTGGGAGGTGCTGGAGGCGAGCGTGCGGCTGCGGACCCGGTAGAGCCCGGTGTCCAGGTCGTCGGCCTTCTCCAGCTGGACCTTGATGGGGCCCATGAAGCTGTAGCGCTGCTGCTTGGCGTAGTCGCGGACGAGGCCCGCGAGCTCGTCGCCGAGCTGGCCCGAGTAGGGGCTCAGGCGCTCGTAGTCGCCGGCGCTCAGCTCCACGATGAAGTCGTTGGGGACGACGGTCCGCTCGCGGTTCCAGATGGTGGCGTTGTTGTCGCACTCGCGCTGGAGGGCGCCCGCGATCTCCACCGGCTGGACCTCGGACTTGAACACCTTGGCGAAGGTGCCGTTCACCAGACCTTCGAGTCGCTGCTCGAACCGCTTCAGGACTCCCATGGGGCACCTCCTCCGTCGTTGTCGCCCTGTACTGCTTACTGATCGTATCCACGCATGGCGGATTCGGGTGGTTCCCCATCGGTCACGTGCGCAGGAGTGTTGGTCCTCACAAGCGATCGTAGGGGGGCCCCGAGGACAGTGTCCCGCACCGGCGGCCGAGTGCGGGAGGGGCGGTCGTCGGCGGGAGCGGGGAGAGCACGAAAAGCGATGTGAATCCACCCCGTCCGACGTGCTAATGTTCCGATGTCGCCAGGGGAACGGCCCGCAAGGGAAGAACCGCTGGTAGCTACTCGGGCGAGTGGCGGAACGGCAGACGCGCTGGCTTCAGGTGCCAGTGTCCTTCGGGACGTGGGGGTTCAAATCCCCCCTCGCCCACATGTGAGTGAACCCCCGCTCCGGAGAGATCCGGAGCGGGGGTTCTTTCGTTGTGCCCGGGGGCATGGGCGTGACGAGGGTCTCGGATGGTCGTGCGGGCTGGTGGACCGTGGAGCGGCCCACGGTGCGTTCGCGGGTGAGATCGCAGGGCTCCGCGCCTGATTCCCTCGGCGGCTCGGGAGTTCGGTCGCGGATCCAGCATCGCGGTCGGCGGGGAGTCGTGATCGTGGGTGAATTCCCGACCGGTGAAGGCCGGGAATTCGCGGGGCGGCGGACTCCGGCCGGGGGGTGGACGGGGAGGGGGAACCCAGTCCCTGGCGAAATGCGTATCGGGGAGCTGGCGCGGAGTGCCGGAGTTCCGGTAGCGACGGTCAAGTACTCGCCCGAGAAGGGCTGTTGCCGCCCGGTGAGCGGACGGGCCCGAACCAGGTGAGGTGCTCCGAGGAGCACGTGCACCGGCTCCGGCTGATCCGGGCGGTGCTGGAGGTCGGCGGCCCGTCGACCGCGGCCGTCCGCGAGGTGCTCGGCGAGCTGGTGCGGCGGCGCGGCTGGGGCGCAAGCCCACGAACCCCGGCTGGAAGTCGCTGGTCCAGATCGGCGTGAACTACCGCGACCTGGGCCGGGGCGATCTGCGGGACCTGCTCGACGCGTGCGCGGCCGTGGCCGATGCGTGGCCGATGCGTGGCCGATGCCGAGCCGGCAGTCCTCGCCCGGGTGCCCGGTACGGACGGCAAGATCGAGGGCGTCGTCCTCGGCACCCTCCTCGGCGACGCGGCCATACCGGCCGTGCGCCGCATCGCTCAGGAGGACGCCTCCGTGCGCAGGTCCGCCCGGCCGGAGGACGGCAGGGACCGTGCCGGCGGGCGGGTGTGGGGAAAGAGGTGGAGCGGACGGTCCGCATGCGCATTCCGCAGCCGCATTCCGCTCCATTTCCGGTTCTGGGGACGTCCTGAACCGGAACTGCGCGGGGCGTGAGCAATTCGGCGGGCCCGAGCACAAGTGATCCCAACCGAGGGGGTGAAAATTGCTCGCCGTCACCTTGCTCGCCGTCATCGGATTCACCGCGCGGCGTCGCGCCTGGGTCGTGATCGCGGCGGTCTTCGGCCGCGCCGGGGCCGCCCGTGTCGCTGGTCTCGCCGGCCGGACGCCTCGTCGGCCGGGTCGGCGCCCCGTCCTTCGCCCGGGCCGGGCCTGGGCACACCGTGGCGCGGCGGCGTCGGCGCGGCGAGCGCCCGGGCCGCGCTGCGCCGGGAGACTTTCGTTGCGGCGGGCGCGACGAAAGAGGGCAGCCCGATGGCGGGGTGGTGTCTAGGGTCGGCCGGGTGGATGTGACGGCGAGGGTGCGTGCGGGATGGGACTGGGTGAAGGGGCCCGAGCCCTGGACCCGGCGGATGCTGGCGGGGGACCTCGCGCTGGCGGGGGTGCTGGTGCTGGTCGGGCTGGGGGTCGAGGAGCTCGACAAGGGCTCCGGGGCCCGGATGCTGGCCAGTGCGGTGTCGGTGGTGGTCCTGATCCTGCTGCGGCGGCGGCTTCCGGTGTTCACGCTCGTGGCCGGCTCGGCGGTGGGGGTGTACCTGCCCGGGGCCTTCCTCGTGGCGATCCCGCTCGGCTGGTCGGCAGGGCGGCGCATCGTCGGCGTCGGACGGGCGCTCGGCGCCTTCACCGCCGGCTTCGTCGCGGTGGTCGTCTTCAGCCTGGTCAAGGAGTGGTCGCTGGGCCGGCCGGTGCTGTTGATCGTCTTCACCACGCTGATGTTCCTGGCCACGGTGGTCGTGCCCGGTCTGGCCAGCCGCTACTGGTCCCAGCGCAATACGCTGCTGCGCGCCCTCCAGGAGCGCAACGGCCAACTGCTGCGCGAGCGGGCAATGGTCGCGGGCCAGGCCCGGCTGCGCGAACGCCAGCGCATCGCCCAGGACATGCACGACAGCCTCGGCCACCAGCTCGCGCTGATCTCGGTGCACACCGGTGCGCTGGAGGTCGATCCGGTCCTGACCGACCGGCAGCGCGAGGCGGTGGGCGTCCTGCGCCAGGCCTCGGTCGCGGCCATGCACGAGCTGCGCGAGGTTGTCGGCATCCTGCGGGACGGGGTGGAGGCGCCGCTGCCGGTCGAGGAGGCGCAGCCCGCCGCACGCGGGGTGGCGGGCATCGCCGGGATCGTGGAGTCGGCGCGGAGCGCGGGAACGGACGTGCGGCTCACCACCACGGGGCAGCCCAGGCCGCTGGTCGCGGCATGCGACCACGCGGCGTACCGGATCGCGCAGGAGGCGCTGACCAACGCCTACAAGCACGCGCCGGGCGCACCCATCACGGTGGAACTGCGGTACGAGGACGACTCCTTGGTGGTGGAGATCGCCAACGGGCCGGCGGTCGGTCCGGACGCCGGTGACGTGGTGTCCGGCGGGCAGGGGCTGACCGGGCTGCGCGAACGGGCCCGGCTGGTCGGCGGGATGGTCTATGCCGGTGCCGCGGAGGGCGGCGGGTTCCGGGTGGCCGGGGTGCTTCCGTACGGGACCGAGCCGGCCGGGGCGCAGGAGAGCGGCGGGCCGGAGAACGGGGTGGACCCGCTCGCCGACGACTTCGGCCAGCAGCTGCGCGCCCGGATGCTCGCCGAGGGCTCGGAGCCGGTGGACTGGGCCGCGGTCGACCGCAAGCTGCTGCGCAGCGGCCGGGTCGGCGGCGTGTCGCTGGGCTGCGGGATCGCGGTCGCGGCCGTGGTGGTGCTGCTGATCGTGATCGGGGCGGCGGTGGCGCTGCTCGTCGGCTCGGTGAGCGA
Source organism: Streptomyces sp. NPDC006450 (assembly GCF_040612195.1). Classification (NCBI taxonomy): domain Bacteria; kingdom Bacillati; phylum Actinomycetota; class Actinomycetes; order Kitasatosporales; family Streptomycetaceae; genus Streptomyces; species Streptomyces sp. NPDC006450. The sequence continues at coordinate 164,993 of NZ_JBEXPT010000001.1, forward strand.
CGCGACCATCAGCCGGGACGACTACGACGGCATCCAGGTGGGCGAGCCGGAGAGCACGGTACGGTCGCGGCTGCCCAGCGGGGACAGCATCCTGACCGAGGGGCTCGACCGGAAGGGACCGCTGCGTCCGCAGGGTGCCACCTGTCTGGCCCTGCTGGCGGAGGACGGCAGTGATGTGGGCAGCGACAGCGTTTTCCGGTTCTGCTTCAAGGACGGCAAGCTCGTCGAGAAGCAGGCGTACCAGGCCAAGCAGTAGGAGCAGGGGTGACAGCCAAGGTGATCCGCGTGGTGATCGCTGACGACGAACCGCTGATCAGGGCCGGGATCAGGATGATCCTGACCTCGGCGGCGGACATCGAGGTCGTCGCCGAGGCGGCGAACGGCAGGGAGGCGGTGGAACTGGCCCGGGCGCACGGCCCGGACGTGGTGCTGCTGGACATCCAGATGCCGGTGATGGACGGGCTGACGGCGCTGGCCGAGCTCGGGCGGGCGGCGCCGGAGGTGCGGGCGCTGATCCTGACCACCTTCGGTGAGAAGGAGAACGTGCTGCGGGCGCTGAGCGGCGGCGGCGCGGGGTTCCTTCTGAAGGACTCGGCGCCCGGCGAACTCATCGGCGCCGTACGGGCGGCCGCGGCGGGGGACGCGTACCTCTCCCCGGCGGCGACCCGGCACGTGGTGGACCAGCTCGCCTCCGGCCGGACGGCCGGCCGCGACGCGGACGCGCGGCGCCGGGTGGCCGACCTGAGCGAGCGCGAGCGCGGGGTGCTGGCGCTGCTGGGAGAGGGGCTGTCGAACGCGGACGCGGGGCGGCGGCTGCACATGAGCGAGGCCACGGTGAAGACGTACGTGAGCCGGATCCTGGCGAAACTGGAATGCGAGAACCGGGTGCAGGCGGCCCTGCTGGCCAGGGACGCCGGGCTCTAGGTACCGTCGGGCCGAAATCCGATGGCGATCAGGGGGCGGGGCGCATGACGGCGGTAGCGCAGCAGCGTGGCGTGGAACCGGAGTCGAAGGGGTCGGAGGTACGGATCCCGGTGGTCGAGGGGTTCGCTCCGCGGCGCTCCGGTTCGTCGGCGGGGGCGCCCGCCGGCTCTCCCCGGGAGGCGGGCAAGGCGCTGCGCACGCGCGTGCCCCGGGCGGCGCACGCCCGGTTCGAGGCCCCGGGTGACCGGCCGGACGCGGTGCGGGCGGTGGAGGAGTCCAATGCCGGGCGGGTCGCCGAGCTCACGCCGATACGGGTCGGCCGGATGGCCGCCACCCCCTTCGCCTTCCTGCGCGGAGCGGCCGGGCTGATGGCCCACGACCTCTCCGGCGGGCCCGTGACCGGGATCGGCGCGCAGATCTGCGGGGACGCCCACGCGGCCAACTTCGGCCTGTACGGGGACGCGCGCGGCCGGCTGGTCATCGACCTCAACGACTTCGACGAGACCGTCTACGGTCCGTGGGAGTGGGACCTCAAGCGGCTGGCCACCTCGCTGGTCCTGGCAGGCCGGGTGGCCGGCGCGGACGAGGCCACCTGCCGGGCGGCCGCGTACGACGCGGCGGGCGCCTACCGGCGCACGATGCGCCTGCTGGCCAAGCTGCCGGCCCTCGACGCGTGGAACGCCATCGCGGACGAGGAACTGGTCTCGCACACCGACGCCCGTGACCTGCTGGGCACCCTGGAACGGGTTTCGGAGAAGGCCCGCAACAACACTTCCGCCCGGTTCGCCGCCAAGTCCACCGAGCTCACGCCCGACGGGGGGCGTGCCTTCGTGGACGCGCTGCCCGTGCTCCGCCGGGTCGGCGACGGGGAGGCGGCGGCCGTGGCGGCCGCGCTGGGCCCGTACCTGGAGACCCTGCAGGGCGACCGGCTGCCGTTGCTGGCCCGGTACGCGATCCACGACGTGGCCTTCCGGGTGGTGGGCACGGGCAGCGTCGGTACCCGCTCGTACGTGGTGCTGCTGCTCGACCACCGGGGTGAGGCGCTGGTCCTCCAGGTGAAGGAGGCCCGGCCCTCCGCGCTGCTGCCGCACCTGCCCGGGCTCGGCTTCGTCTCCCCGCCGGAGGAGCACGAGGGCCGGCGGGTGGTGGCCGGGCAGAAGCGGATGCAGGTGGTCTCCGACATCCTGCTGGGCTGGACGACGGTGGAGGGGCGGCCCTTCCAGGTCCGCCAGTTCCGCAACCGCAAGGGCAGCGTGGATCCGGCGGCACTGACCGCCGACCAGTTCGACGACTACGGGCGGATGACCGGAGCCCTGCTGGCGCGGGCGCACGCGCACAGCGCGGATCCGCGGCTGCTGTCCGGGTACTGCGGCAAGAGCGAGGAGCTGGACGAGGCCATCGCCGGCTTCGCCGTGGCCTACGCCGACCGGAGCGAGGCCGACCACGCGGTGCTGGTGGCGGCGGTGCGGTCGGGGCGGATCGCGGCGGAGTCCGGGGTCTGAGCAGCGGGGCCCGAGCCCGCGGGCGGGATGTTTCACGTGAAACCGGTGGATGTTTCACGTGAAACACCCGGGCCTCGGGGCCTTAGGCTGGCCGGGTGAGCGAGCAGACAGTTCCCGAAGCGTCCGAGCCCGGCTCCGGCGACGGCCCCGGCCCCGCTGCCGACGAGCGGCCCGAGGCGCGCCTGGAGCGCGCCGTGCGGGCCGCCGAGCAGGCGCTGATCGAGTTCGAGATCGCGGTGGAGACCTTCCGGGTGGAGGTGGAGAACTTCTCCCGCCTGCACCACCAGAAGCTCGGCCCGATGTACTCGCGGCTCGACGAGCTCGACGCCCTGATCGCCGAGGCGAAAGCGGCGAGGACCGGGGACCCGGAGGACCTGCGCCGTGCGCGTGAGGCCCGCTCGCTGGTGATGCCGATGCCCGGGGTGGACGAGCTGTTCCACGACTGGATGGACTCGGACGGGATGTCCGACGACGCCTCCGCGATGCTCACGGACCGCGCGGTGCGGCCGCCGGAGCGGGTGCGCCCCTCGGAGGAGGTACGCCGCCTCTACCGCGAGCTGGTCCGCCAGGCGCACCCCGACCTCGCCCAGGACGAGACCGAGCGCGAGCGGCGCGATGCGTTCATCGTGCGGGTCAACGCGGCCTACGGACGCGGCGAGGAGCAGGCGCTGCGCGAGCTGGCGCAGGAATGGGCGGCGGGCCCGGCGCCGGCCGAGCCGCGGCTGAGCGAGAGCGAGGAGCTGTACGAGCGCCTGGAGTGGCTCTCGCGCCGCAAGGAGCTGCTGTCGGTACTGGCCCGGGACCTCGAAGAGAGCGCGATCGGGTCGATGCTGCGGATGGCTCCGGAGGACCCGGACCGGCTGCTGGAGGAGATCGCCGAGCAGCTGCTCGGCGACGTCGAGAAGCGTGAGGCGGAGCTGGCGGCGCTCGCCGCCGAGTGACCCCGCGGCGGCCGGGCCGCCCGGCCGGGTCGGATAGGTTGGCTCAGCTATCCGTGACGAGAGAAGGCGACAGACATGAACTCCGGACCGCTTCCCTCGGTGGCCGCTTCCGCACTGCCCTCCGAAGCCTTCGTCCTCGACGTTCGCGAGAACGACGAGTGGGCGGCCGGCCATGCCGAGGGTGCGCTGCACATCCCGATGAGCGAGTTCGTGGCGCGCATCGGTGAGCTGACCGAGAAGATCGAGGACGAGCGTCCGGTCTACGTGATGTGCCGGGTCGGCGGACGCTCCGCCCAGGTGGCCCAGTACCTGCGGGGTCAGGACATCGACGCCGTCAACGTGGCCGGCGGCATGCAGGACTGGGAGGCCGCGGGCCGCCCGGTCGTCACCGACGCGGGCGCCCCGGGCTTCGTCGTCTGAGACGGCCGCCGCGTGCCGGAAGAGTCGGCCTAGGCGAGGGGGTGGGCGGCCAGCAGGTCGCCCAGCGCCTCCTCGTGGGCCGCGGCCGGGCCGAGCTGGAGCTCCAGCTGCTTGGCCCAGGCGTGGTAGCGGTGCAGCGGGTAGTCGGTATCGGCGCCGAAGCCGCCGTGCAGGTGCTGTGCGGTCTGCACGACGCGGCGTACGCCCTCGGAGGCCCAGATCTTGGCCACGGCCACATCACCGGCACTCGGCAGCGGTCCGCCCGCTCCGCCCGTGGAGGCGTCGAGCCGCCAGGCGGCCTGCCAGAGGGTGACCTCCATGGCGCGCAGGTCGATGTAGCGGTCGGCGGCCTGGACGGCGACGGCCTGGAAGCTGGCCACCGGGAAGCCGAACTGCTCGCGCTTGCTCGTGTACTGGCTGGTCATGGTGAGCACGTTCTCGCCGAGGCCGAGCGCGAGCGCACAGGTACCCGTGGCCAGGAGCTGGCGCAGGTGGTCCCAGGCGCCGGGAGCGTCGATCAGGTGAGCGGCCGGGACCCGTACGCCGTCGAGGGTGAGCTCGGCGAGCCGCTCCCCACTGGTGGAGTACTGCTCCGCGAGGGACAGGCCCGCGGCGCCCGGGGGGACGAACGCGAGGACCGCCTCGCCCTCCCCGGTGTGGGCCGGCACGGCGGTCCAGTCGGCGCCGTGCGCCCAGGCGACGGACGTCTGGAGGCCCTCCAGGACCCACGTGTCCCCGTCCTGCCGTGCGGTGACCGCCAGCTCGGCCGGTTCGTGGCCGCTGCGACCGTGCGCGGCGACGGTGAGGACGACGCTGCCGTCACCGGCGCCGGGCAGCAGGGTGCCGGTCAGCTCGGGGCTGCCGTGGGCCTGGACGGCCATCGCGGTGGCGCAGTGCTCCAGCAGCGGCACCCGGGCCAGTACCCGCGCGGCCTCGCGCAGGACCAGGCACAGGGCGATGGCGTCGAGTCCGGAGCCGCCGTGCTCCTGGTCGAGGACCAGGCTCAGCAGGTCGGAGTCGGCGAGCTTGGCCCACAGCTCGCGGTCGAACTCCTCGGCCACCGCCCTCGGCGTGAGGGCGGGGCTGGGCACGCCGTCGGGGGCCACGTCCGCGAACACGGCCTTGGCCGCCTCGACGGCGGCCTGCTGCTCCTCGGTGAAGGTGAAGTCCACTGCCTGTCCTCCCGCGTACCCGAATCGTGCTCTGTCTGACGGTGCGTCAAGATAGAACACGTTCCTGAAAAAGCACAGCCTGGAAGTGCGGCAGGGGGCGGCAGGGGGCGGCAGGGTGACGGCGCGGGCCGCGCCGTCACGCCGGCTCAGCGGTCGAAGTCGATCTCCACGTCCTCCGACACCGGGTGCGACTGGCAGGCCAGCACGAACCCGGCCTCCGTCTCCTGCTCCTCCAGCGCGAAGTTGCGGTCCATCCGCACCTCGCCCGAGACGAGGAACGCCCGGCAGGTGCCGCACACCCCGCCCTTGCAGGCGTACGGGGCGTCCGCGCGGGCCCGGAGCACCGCGTCGAGCAGGGATTCGCCGTCGCGCACCGGCCAGGTGCCCGAGCGGCCGTCGAGCCGCGCGGTGACCCGGCCGCGGGTGGCGTCGGGCGAAGCGGTGCGCGCGGGCGGGGCGGTGTCCTCGACGTGGAAGACCTCCTCGTGGACCCGGGTGCGGAGCACGCCGAGCGAGCTCAGCGCCTTCTCCGCTCCCGTCACCAGACCGTACGGCCCGCACAGGAACCAGCCCGTCACCTCCGCGACCGGCAGCAGTGCGGGGAGCAGCTCGGTCAGCCGCTCCTCGCCGAGCCGGCCCGAGGGCAGCCCGGCCTCCTGCTCCTCCCGGGACAGCACGGTGACGAGCTGGAACCGGTCGGGATAACGGTCCTTGAGGTCGGCGACCTCCTCGAGGAACATCGTCGAGGCCGCGCTGCGGTCGCTGCGCACGAGGCAGAACCGGGCGTCGGGGCGGGCGGCGAGGAGCGTGGCGGCGATCGACAGCACCGGGGTGATGCCGCTGCCGCCGACGATCGCGGCGTAGTGCGCGGCGGGCGGCGCCGCCGCGGGGTCCAGGACGAACCGGCCGGCCGGGACCATCACGTCCAGGACGTCCCCGGCGGCGATCTCCTTGTGGGCGAAGGAGGAGAACTCGCCGCCCTCCACCAGCCGCACTCCGACCCGCAGCGTGGCGGGGCCGGGCCCGTCGGCGGCCGGGGCGGGGGAGCAGATCGAGTAGGTGCGCCGAACCTCCGACGGCACGGCCGTGCCGGCCGCCGCACCGACTGCGCCGCGGCGCAGGGTGAGGTGCTGGCCGGGGGCGTGCCGGTAATCGGCGCGCAGCTCCGGCGGGACGGCCAGGGTCAGGGCCACGGAGTCCTCGGTGAGCCGGTCGACCGCCGTCACCGTCAAGGTGTGGAACGCGCCGTGGCGCACGGGGCGCGCCGACGCGGCGGCCGCCGGTCCGGCAGGCGCCACCGGCGTGGGCGACGGCGGTGACACGGCCATCTAGAGCTCCTTGAAGTGGTCGAACGGTTCGCGGCAGGCGGTGCAGCGGCGCAGCGCCTTGCATGCGGTGGAGGAGAACCGGCTGAGCAGCTCGGTGTCCGTCGATCCGCAGTTCGGGCAGCGGACGGACAGGGTGAGCGGAACCGGTCCGCCGGCGGCGTGCGGCCGCGGCGGGGCGATGCCGAACTCGGCCAGTTTGCGGCGGCCTTCGGCGCTGATGTCGTCGGTGGACCAGGCGGGGGCCAGCACGGTCCGCACCCGGACCTCCGGTATGCCGTGGTCGGTCAGGACCCGCTCGATGTCGGCGGACATGGCCTCGATGGCCGGGCAGCCGGTGTAGGTGGGGGTCAGGGTGACCTCCACGTGGCCGTCCTCGTGCATCCGCACCCCGCGCATCACGCCGAGCTCGGCGAGGGTCAGCACGGGCAGTTCGGGGTCGGGGACGGAGCCGGCCAGCTCGGCCAGCTCCACCTCCAGCCGGGTCCGGTCGGTGCCGACGCCGGCACCGGTCACCACGATGCCCCCGGGTGGCTGCGGTGCAGGTGCTGCATCTCCGCGAGCAGGCGGCCGAACGACTCGGTGTGCAGTCCCTGCCGGCCGGCTCCCGCGGCCCAGGCGCCGTGCCGCGGTCCCTGGGGCAGCTCCAGTCCGGCCCGCTCCAGTACGCCGCCCAGCGCGGCCAGCCAACGGCCTTCCAGGGCGGCCCAGTCGATCTCGTCGAGCCCGTCCACCGGCCGGAACATCTCCCCGGTGTACTTCCACAGCCCGTCCAGGCCGGCCCGCATCCGGCGCCGGCTCTCCTCGGTGCCGTCGCCGAGCCGCAGCGTCCACTGCTCGGCGTGGTCGCGGTGGTAGGCCGTCTCCTTGACCGCCTTGGCGGCGAGGGGCGCGAACGGGCCGTCGCCGCGCGCGAGGTCCCCGTAGAGCTCGTGCTGGTAGAGCGAGAAGTAGAGCTGGCGCGCGATGGTGTGGGCGAAGTCGCCGTTCGGCTGCTCGACCAGCTGGAGGTTGCGGAAGGACCGCTCCTCGCGGAGGTAGGCCAGCTCGTCCTCGTCGCCGGTCGTCGACAGCAGGACACGGGCCTGGCCGAGCAGGTCGAGGGCGATGTTGGCGAGCGCGACCTCCTCCTCCAGGACGGGTGCGTGGCCCGCCCACTCGGCGAGGCGGTGCGACAGGATCAGCGCGTCGTCGCCGAGGGCCAGGGCCGCCGCCACGGCGGCCGTCCCCGATGCGGTGCTCGTCTCGGTGCTCGTCACAGGTGCTGCACCCCCTCGGGGATCTCGTAGAAGGTCGGGTGCCGGTAGGGCTTGTCGGCGGACGGGGCGAAGAACGGGTCCCGCTCGTCCGGGGAGGAGGCGGTGATCTCCGTGGAGGGCACCACCCAGATGGAGATGCCCTCGCCGCGCCGGGTGTAGAGATCGCGGGCGTTGCGCAGGGCCATCTCCGCGTCGGGGGCGTGGAGGCTGCCCGCGTGCGTGTGCGAGAGGCCGCGCCGCGAGCGGACGAACACCTCCCACAGGGGCCAGTTCTGCGTCATACCCGAGCCTCGCTTCCGATTGCCGCCTCGGCGGCGGTGGCCGCCGCCTGCTTCTCCGCATACGCCGCGGCCGCGTCGCGCACCCAGGCGCCTTCCTCGTGCGCCGCGCGGCGCTGTCCTATCCGCTCTTCGTTGCACGGGCCGTTGCCCTTGAGCACTTCCCAGAACTCCGTCCAGTCGATGGCTCCGAAGTCGTGGTGCCCGCGCTCCTCGTTCCACTTCAGGTCCGGGTCGGGCAGGGTCAGCCCCAGCGACTCGGCCTGCGGCACGGCGATGTCCACGAAGCGCTGGCGCAGATCGTCGTTGGAGTGGCGCTTGATCCGCCAGGCCATCGACTGCGCCGAGTGGGCCGACTCGCCGTCCGGCGGGCCGAACATCATCAGCGAGGGCCACCACCACCGGTCGACGGCGTCCTGCGCCATCGCGTGCTGGGCCTCGGTGCCCTGTGACAGCGCGAGGAGCAGTTCGTACCCCTGGCGCTGGTGGAAGGACTCCTCCTTGCAGATCCGGACCATGGCCCGCGCGTACGGCCCGTAGGAGCAGCGGCAGATCGGGACCTGGTTGGTGATCGCCGCGCCGTCCACGAGCCAGCCGATCGCGCCGACGTCGGCCCAGGTCAGCGTGGGGTAGTTGAAGATCGAGGAGTACTTCTGCTTCCCGGCGTGGAGCTTGTCGAGGAGCTCGTCGCGGCTGGTGCCGAGGGTCTCGGCGGCGCTGTACAGGTACAGGCCGTGCCCGGCCTCGTCCTGGACCTTCGCCATCAGGATCGCCTTGCGGCGCAGGGAGGGCGCGCGCGTGATCCAGTTCGCCTCGGGCTGCATGCCGATGATCTCGGAGTGGGCGTGCTGGGCCATCTGGCGGACCAGGGACGCGCGGTACTCGTCGGGCATCCAGTCGCGCGGCTCCACCCGCTCGTCGGCCGCCACGGCCGCGTCGAAGGCCGCCGCGAGCTGCGCGCCGAGGTCGGCGGTCACGCCGATCCCCGCGTCCTGCCCGGCGTCCCGCCCCCCGGTCCCCGATGTCGCTGCCGGGGTCACTGCCACCATCACGGCCCCCTGTCAGAGGTCTCTTCCTGCCCCGTCCCGCCCGACCGACCGATCGTTCGGTTCATGCTCTTCAATGGTGTGACGAGGGCCCGTAGGGTGTCAACCTCTGTGGTCAACCCTGTGGACACCGGATGATCGGGGCGGGATGGATTCGAACGAGCGCGAGCCCCTCGAAGGAGCGGCCCCACCCCCGTCCAGGGCGCCCGGAATCGCCGGTCTGTCCACCCCGTACCGGGTCGTCACGGCCCTCGCGCTCGGCGCCGTGGCGGTGGCCGCCTGCTCGCACCTGGCCCTCGTCTTCCTGCACGTGGCCCCGTCCAACACGGTCAGCAAGCAGCACGCGCGCAGGATCGACTGGTGGGTCTACCCCGAGTTCGAACAGAACTGGAAGCTCTTCGCCCCCAACCCGCTCCAGCAGAACATCGCCGTGGAGGTGCGCGCGGAAGTGCGGACGGAGGAGGGCCTGCTGGTGACGGGCAACTGGCGCGGGCTCTCCGCCGAGGACGGCGCGGCCATCCGCCACAGCCTGCTGCCGAGCCACACCGAGCAGAACGAGCTCCGCAGGGCCTGGGACTTCTTCACCACCTCCCACGACGAGGACAACAAGTCCACCGGCGAGCGCGGCGAACTCGCCGAGCAGTACCTGCGGCGGATCGCCCTGGACCGGTTGGACCCGCGGACTCCGGCCGATACGGCGGTGGGCAAGGGCGGGCACCTGGCCGAGGGGCGGATCGTACGGATCCAGCTGCGCGCGGCGACGACGGAGGTACCCGCGCCCCAGTGGTCCGACGAGAAGGCCGACACCCAGACGTACTACCGGGAGCTGCCGTGGTGGACGGTCTGAGGGAGCCGGGCGTGCGAGAGGCAGGTGTGAAGGGGCTCAGAGCCTCCGGCGGCCGGGCGCTCGCCCGGGTCAGCGGGCAGGCGCTGGGGCCGTACCAGAGCGCCGTGGTCCGCATCGGCTTCGCCGGCACCTGGCTCTTCTTCCTGCTGCGCGAGTTCCCGCACCGCCACGAGCTGTACGGGCCGGACGGCCCCTGGAGCTGGGAGCTGGCGCGGCGGCTGATCGACTCGAACCGCGCCTTCACCGTGCTGATCTGGTCGGACTCGGCGCTCTGGTTCGAGATCGTCTACGCCGTGGCCGTGCTGGCGTCCGTGCTGCTGATGCTGGGCTGGCGCACCCGGGCGACCTCCGTGGTGTTCGCGGTCGGCGTGCTGTCCCTGCAGAACCGCAGCGTCTTCATGGGCGACGGCGGGGACAACGTCATCCACCTGATGGCCATCTACCTCGTGCTGACCCGGTGCGCGCAGGTGTGGTCGCTGGACGCCCGCCGCGCCCGCCGGCTCGGCGCGGCCTCGGCCGGGCGGGCGGGTCCGGTGCTGTGGGGCGTGCTCGGCGCGGTGTTCGCGTACGGGGCCGTGACCGGGCGGTTCAGCACGGGCTGGCTGGTGGTCTTCACGTCCCTGTGGGTGATCGCCGCGCTGTGGTGGATGGTCGACCGCTACGAGCCGGAGGGGGAGGGGCGGGCGGTCCTCGACGTCCTGGCCAACCTGCTGCACAACGCCGGAATGCTGGTGATCATGGTGGAGGTCTGCCTGATCTACGCGACGGCCGGCTGGTACAAGATCCAGGGTTCGCGGTGGCAGGACGGCACGGCGCTGTACTACCCGCTGAACCTGGACTACTTCACCCCGTGGCCCGGGGTCTCGTCCTTCCTCGCGAGCAGCGGCACGGTGGTCATGCTGCTGTCCTACGGGACGGTCGCGGTGCAGGTGGCCTTCCCGTTCACGCTGTTCAACCGGCGGATCAAGAACGTGCTGCTGGCGCTGATGATGCTGGAGCACGCGGGGATCGCCGTGCTGCTGGGCCTGCCGTTCTTTTCGCTGGCGATGATCGCCGCCGACGCGGTGTTCCTTCCGACCGGGTTCCTGGTCTGGCTCGGGGCGGGGGTCGCCGCGCGGTGGGTGCGGGTGCGGGGGCGGGGGGCCGTCGCGGAGTCGGCTCCCTCGCCGTACGGGGATCCGGAGCCCGATCCGGAGTCGGCGGTACCCAGCCCGGTACCGCGCTGAGGCCCGCCCTGCGGGGGCGTGTCCCCTACCCGCCCTTCGCCCGTTCCCCGGGCTCCGCCCGGACCCGGTCCTCAAAACGCCGGACGGGGTGGGTTCGGGCTGGTTGGAGGTGGGCGGCGGGGGTGGTGGGTCAGGGGAACGTAGGGTCGGCGGTATGAGTGAGCAGTACGGGAACAGTGGGGACGCCGAACGGCAGTGGCGGGAGGGTGCCGAGCGGGAGGACCTCGTCCTGCTCGACGGGTTCCACGCGCTGAAGCACGCCCTGCGTTTCGGGGCGGACGTCCGGCTGGCCGTCGCCGAGGACCCGGAGGCCGTACGGGGCCTTGCGCGCGAGCTGGCTCCGGACGTGGAGGCGCAGGTGGCGCGGCTGGTGCGGCAGGCACCGCTCAAGGGGCTGGTGGCGCGGGTGCACCCCACCGGGGTGGCGGCCCTCGCGGTCCGGCCCGGCCGGGCCGAGGGGCGGGCCCGGCTCGAAGCACGGCCGAGGTCGGCCCCGATCGTGCTCCTCGACAACCCCCGCAACCTGGGCAACGTCGGCGCCGTCGTCCGGCTCGCCGCCGGCTTCGGTGCCACCGGCGTGCTCACCCGCGGCGACCTCGACCCCTGGCACCCCAACGTGGTCCGGGCCGGGGCGGGTCTGCATTACGCCACCACCGTGGACCGGGTGGAGCTCGCCGCGCTGCCGCCCGGCCCGCTGTACGCCCTCGACCCGGAGGGCGAGGACATCCGCGCCCTCACCCTCCCGGACGAGGCCCTGCTCGCCTTCGGCTCCGAACGCCACGGCATCTCGCCCGAGCTGCGCGCCCGCGCCGATCACCTGGTGTCCCTGCCGATGCGCCCGCAGGTCTCCAGCTACAACCTGGCCACCAGCGTGGCCATGACCCTCTTCCACTGGGGCGGGCCCAAGGAGACGGCCTAGGGATCAGCCCTGGCGGCGGACCTCCACCACGCGGAAGCGGTTCGACACGAACGCCCCGTCGCACAGCGCGGCGTTCGCCGCCGGGTTGCCGCCGGAGCCGTGGAAGTCGGAGAAGGCCGCGGTCTGGTTCACATAGACCCCGCCCGTCAGGTTCAGCGAGAGCTGCGCCGACTCCTCCAGGCAGACCTCCTCGATGGCCCGCTCGGTGTCGGCGGACGTGGTGTACGCCCCGACCGTCATGGCGCCCTTCTCGCGGACGGTGCGCCGCAGCAGGTCGAGGGCGCTCTCCGTGGAGTCGACCGCCACCGCGAAGGAGACCGGGCCGAAGCACTCGGAGAGGTAGGGGGCGGAGTCGTCCGGCTTGGCGGAGTCCAGCTTCACCATCACCGGGGTGCGCACGACGGCGCCCGGGAACTCGGGGTTCGTCACCTCGCGCGAGGCCAGCGCGACCTCGCCGAGACCGGCCGCGGCCTCCAGGCGGGCCTTGACGTCCGGGTTGACCAGCGCGCCGAGCAGGGCGTTGGCCCGCGCGTCGTCGCCGAGCAGGCCGCCGACCGCGCCCGCGAGGTCGGAGACGACCTCGTCGTAGGACTTGTGCCCGGCGTCGGTCTCGATGCCGTCGCGCGGGATCAGCAGGTTCTGCGGGGTGGTGCACATCTGGCCGCTGTAGAGGGACAGCGAGAACGCCAGGTTGGACAGCATCCCCTTGTAGTTGTCGGTGGAGTCCAGGACGACGGTGTTGACGCCGGCCTTCTCCGTGTAGACCTGCGCCTGGCGGGCGTTGGCCTCCAGCCAGTCACCGAACTCGGTGGACCCGGTGTAGTCGATGACCTTGATCTCGGGGCGGACGGCCAGCTCCTTGGCGATGCCCTCGCCCGGACGCTCCACGGCCAGCGCGACCAGGTTCGGGTCGAAGCCGGCGTCGCCGAGGACCTCGCGGGCCACCTGGACGGTCAGCGCCAGCGGGAGCACGGCGCGCGGGTGCGGCTTGACCAGCACCGGGTTGCCCGTGGCCAGGGAGGCGAAGATGCCCGGGTAGCCGTTCCAGGTGGGGAAGGTGTTGCAGCCGATCATCAGGGAGATGCCGCGCGGCACGGCCGTGAAGGTCTTGCCCAGCTCCAGCGGGTCCTTCTTGCCCTGCGGCTTCGACCAGTCGGCCTGCCCGGGGACGCGGGTCTGCTCCTCGTACGCGTAGGCCACCGCCTCCAGCCCGCGGTCCTGTGCGTGCGGGCCGCCCGCCTGGAACGCCATCATGAAGGCCTGGCCGCTGGTGTGCATGACGGCGTGCGCGAACTCGTGCGTCCGCGCCGAGATCCGGGCCAGGATCTCGATGCAGACCAGGGCGCGCGCCTCCGGTCCCGCGTCACGCCAGGCGCCCATGCCGGCCCGCATCGCGGGCAGCAGCACCTCCGGGTCGACGTGCGGGTACTCGACGCCGAGCTCCACGCCGTAGGGGGAGGTCTCCGAGCCCGTCCAGCCGTCGGTGCCGGGCTGCCCGAGGTCGAGCCGGGTGCCGCGCAGCGCCTCGAAGGCGGCGAGGCCGTCGGCCGGCGCGGTCTCCCCGTACGCCTTGGGGTGCTCGGGGTGCGGGGACCAGTAGGCGCGGCTGCGGATCGTGGCCAGCGCCTGGTCCAGGGTGGGCCGGTGCTTGGCGGACAGCTGGGGGACGGTGAGCTCGGCGGCCATCAGGGACCAACTCCTCTTTGAGCCGGGCGGGATCAGGCGATCGGGGCAGGCAAGAAGGGATGAACAAGAGCAGACTGGAGTTAGAGTAACCGAACGATCGGTCGGGACAAGAGGGCCCGGCGGACCTGTGGACAAGTCGGTGCGGGAGGATCTGGGCATGACAGCAATCGAGCGGTCCCGCACAGTGGCGGTCGTCGGCGCCGGAACGATGGGGCAGGGCATCGCCCAAGTCGCCCTTCTCGCAGGTCACCGCGTGCTGATCTACGACATCAACGCCCTGCTCGCCGCCGACGCGGTCGGATTCGTCCAGGACCGCGTCGAGCGGATGGCCGCCAAGGGCAGGCTGGACCGTGCCGAGGCCGAGGACGCGATCGGCCGGATCGCATCGGCCGCCGAGCTGGCGGAGCTGGCCGGCGCGGCCCTCGTGGTGGAGGCGGTCGTCGAGGACGTCACCGTCAAGCGGGCACTGTTCGCGGCCCTCGAAGAGGTGGTTGCACCGGAGGCGCTGCTGGCCACGAACACCTCCTCCCTGTCCGTGACCGAGCTCGCCGCCGGACTCGCGCACCCCGGCCGCTTCCTGGGCCTGCACTTCTTCAACCCGGCCCCGCTGCTCCCGCTCGTCGAGGTGGTCTCCGGGTTCGCGACGGACCCGGCCGCCGCCGACCGCGCGTACGCCACCGCCCTGGGCTGGGGAAAGACGCCGGTGCGCTGCGCCGACACCCCGGGCTTCATCGTCAACCGGATCGCCCGGCCCTTCTACGCCGAGGCCTTCGCGGTGTACGAGGAGCAGGGCGCCGACCCGGCCACCATCGACGCCGTGCTCCGCGAGAGCGGCGGCTTCAAGATGGGCCCCTTCGCACTGACCGACCTGATCGGCCAGGACGTCAACGAGGCCGTCACCCGCTCGGTGTGGGAGTCCTTCTTCCGCAGCCCCAAGTTCACCCCCTCCCTCGCGCAGCGCCGGCTGGTCCAGTCGGGCCGCCTCGGCCGGAAGTCGGGCCACGGCTGGTACCCCTACGGCCCGGACGCGAAGGCCCCGGCCCCGCACACCGCCGGCCCCGAGGACGCGCCCGCGAAGGTGACCGTCGTCGGTGACCTCGGGCCGGCAGCCGGCCTCCTCGACCTCCTGGAGGAGGCGGGGATCGAGGTCGCGTCCGTCGAGCACGGGGGCCCGTACATCCAGCTCCCCGGTGAGGGGCAGCTCGTGCTCGCCGACGGCAAGACGGCGATCGAGTTCGCCGACGTCGTCTACTTCGACCTCGCCTTCGACTACCGCGACGCGACCCGGATCGCGCTCTCCGTCAGCGAGGACACCAGCGACCGGACGCTCGCCGAGGCCGTCGGACTGTTCCAGAAGCTCGGCAAGAGGGTCTCCGTCATCGGCGACGTCCCGGGCATGATCGTCGCCCGGACGGTCGCGATGCTGATCGACCTCACCGCCGACGCCGTCGCGCGCGGGGTGGCGGGCGCCGAGGACATCGACACGGCGATGCGACTCGGGGTCAACTACCCGGCGGGCCCCGCGGAATGGCACGACCGGCTCGGCCGCGACTGGGCGTACGACCTGCTGCACCACCTCGACGAGCGCTGCCCCGGCGGCCGGTACGCGCCCTCGCTGGCGCTGTACAAGCTGGGCTACGCGGCGGGGGACGACAACGGAGCGGACGACGAGGGCGCGGACGACGAGGGCGCGGACGACGCGGCGGGGGAGACCGAATGACCACGGCCAAGCGGGACACCTACACGCCCGAGACGCTCCTGTCCGTCGCCGTCCAGGTCTTCAACGAGCGCGGCTACGACGGGACCTCGATGGAGCACCTCTCCAAGGCCGCAGGCATCTCGAAGTCCTCGATCTACCACCACGTCGCCGGCAAGGAGGAGCTGCTCCACCGCGCCGTCAGCCGGGCCCTGGACGAGCTCTTCGCGGTCCTGGGGGAGCCGGGGGCGATACGCGGCCGCGCGGTCGAACGCGTCGAGTACGTCACGCGCCGCACGGTCGAGGTCCTCGCCCGGGAGCTCCCCTACGTGACCCTGCTGCTGCGGGTCCGGGGCAACACCCGCACCGAGCGCTGGGCCCTGGAGCGCCGCCGCGAGTTCGACCACCAGGTCGCGGAGCTGCTGAAGGCCGCCGCCGCCGAGGGCGATCTGCGCGCGGACGTGGACATCCGGCTCGCCACCCGCCTCCTCTTCGGCATGGTCAACTCCCTCGTCGAGTGGTACCGCCCGCATCCGGGAACCACCCCCGACCAGCTCGCGGACGCGGTGGTCAGCATGGCCCTGGACGGCCTGCGCACCCAGCGCTGAGGGGGCTCCGGCCCCGCCGGCTCAGTGCGGCCGGGCCCGGTACAGATCGCGGAGCAGGGCGATCGTCTCCCCCAGATGGCTGAGCCGCCACGCGATCGTGGTGAACGGCGGCGGCCAGGGGTGCGGGTACGCGGCGGCGTCGCGCCCCCACGGGCCCGCTCCGGCCAGCAGCGTCGCGCGCGGCCCCCGGCCCGGCGGCGCGGCCGCGCACGGACCAGCAGTCCGCCACCGGCTCCCAGAAGTACTCCTCGTCGGTCATCGGGCCCACCCGGGTGTCCGAGCCGTCGCCGCTGTCCATGACGGGCCCCGTCGGCCGCGCCGTGAGGCGCTCGCGCGCGAAGTCGAACTGTTCGAACAGGGGAGCGAGGCGGGGCGGGATCACGGGGACTCCTCGGCGATCGTCGGACCCGCGCCCGGGTCGCGGGCCAACAGGTCCGTCTCCTCGAAGACCAGCAGGGTGCGCGTGGACAGGACCTCCGGGATGGACTGGAGGCGGGTCAGCACCAGTTCGCGCAGGGTGCGGTTGTCCGGGGTGTGAACCAGGAGCAGGACGTCGAAATCGCCGCTGACCAGGGCGATGTGGGCGGCGCCGGGGAGCTCGCGGAGCTGCTCGCGGACCGTGCGCCAGGAGTTCTGGACGATCTTCAGGGTGATGTAGGCGGAGGCGCCCTGGCCGGCCCGTTCGTGGTTGACGCGGGCGGTGAACCCCCGGATCACCCCGTCGTCGATGAGCCGGTTGATCCGGGCGTAGGCATTGGCCCGGGACACGTGGACCTGCTCGGCGACGGAGCGTATCGAGGCACGGCCGTCCGCCTGGAGCAGCCGCACGATCGACCGGTCGATCGGGTCCAGCGGGCGGGGCGGCACCGTCGGCCCGGGGGATACCGGCGGTACGGGCGCGCCCCCGAGTGCGCCCCCCGCTCCGGAACCGGCTCCGGCCATTTGTTCATCCGTCATCGCCCGATGCCTGCCTCTCCTGGACGTCCTGCACCCATACCAGGGCGTCGACGCCACTTTGTCCACAGCCTGGCGCCGCCTGTAGCCAAATTGCCCGGACAACCGAACAATCGGTAGGTGAGGCGCCTCACACCCGGGGCCCTCCCTGCCCGCTTCCCACGAGGAGGTGTACGCCGCCATGACGGTCCAAGAGCTGCCCGGTGCCGGTGCGTCCCACCGCTCCACCCCGCCGCCCGCCTGGAGGCCCCGTACGGATGCCGCCCCGCTGCTCCCGGACCCCGAGCCGTACCGGGTGCTGGGCACCCCGGCCGCCGACCGGCTCGACCCCGAGCTGATGCGCCGGTGCTATGCCGAGCTGGTGCGCGGCCGCCGCTACAACGCTCAGGCCACCGCCCTCACCCGGCAGGGCCGTCTGGCCGTATATCCCTCCACGGTGGGCCAGGAGGCGTGCGAGATCGCCGCCGCGATGGTCCTGGAGGAGCAGGACTGGCTCTTCCCGAGCTACCGCGACACCCTCGCGGCCGTGGCGCGCGGACTGGATCCCGTACAGGCGCTGACGCTGCTGCGCGGCGACTGGCACACCGGGTACGACCCGCGCGAGCACCGGATAGCGCCCCTCTCGACCCCCCTTGCCACCCAGCTGCCGCACGCGGTCGGCCTGGCGCACGCCGCCCGGCTGCGCGGTGACGACGTGGTCGCCCTCGCCATGGTCGGCGACGGCGGCACCAGCGAGGGAGATTTCCACGAGGCCATGAACTTCGCCGCCGTCTGGCAGGCGCCGGTCGTCTTCCTCGTGCAGAACAACGGCTTCGCGATATCCGTCCCGCTCGCCAAGCAGACCGCCGCCCCGACCCTGGCCCACAAGGCCGTGGGGTACGGGATGCCCGGCCGCCTCGTCGACGGCAACGACATCGCCGCCATGCACGAGGTGCTGTCCGAGGCGGTCCGGCGGGCCCGGTCCGGCGGCGGACCGACCATGATCGAGGCCGTCACGTACCGGATCGAGGCCCACACCAACGCCGACGACGCCACCCGCTACCGGGGCGACGCCGAGGTCGAGGCGTGGAAGGCGCACGACCCGATCGAGCTGCTGGAGCGCGAGCTGACCGCCCGCGGCCTGCTGGACGAGGCGGGCATCAAGGCCGCCAAGGACGAGGCCGAGGCGATGGCGGCGGCGCTCCGCGACGGGATGAACGCGGAGCCCGTGCTCGACCCGATGGACCTCTTCGCACACGTCTACGCGCAGCAGACCGGCCGGCTGCGCGAACAGGCGGCCATGCTCCGTGCCGAGCTGGACGCGGCCGAGCAGGAAGAGGGGGACGGATCATGACCACGGTGGCGGTGAAGCCGGCGACCATGGCGCAGGCCCTGAACCGGGCGATGCGCGACGCGATGGCCGAGGACCCGACCGTCCACGTGATGGGCGAGGACGTCGGAGCGCTCGGCGGCGTCTTCCGCATCACGGACGGGCTCGCGAAGGAATTCGGCGAGGACCGCTGTACGGACACCCCGCTCGCGGAGGCCGGAATCCTCGGCGCGGCCGTCGGCATGGCCATGTACGGACTGCGGCCGGTCGTGGAGATGCAGTTCGACGCCTTCGCCTACCCGGCCTTCGAGCAGCTGATCTCGCACGTCGCGAAGATGCGCAACCGCACGCGGGGCGCGATGCCGCTCCCGATCACGATCCGGGTGCCGTACGGCGGCGGGATCGGCGGGGTGGAGCACCACTGCGACTCCTCCGAGGCGTACTACGTGGCCACGCCCGGCCTCACAGTCGTCACCCCGGCGACGGTCGAGGACGCGTACGGACTGCTGCGCGCCTCGATAGCCAGCGACGACCCGGTGATCTTCCTGGAGCCGAAGCGGCTGTACTGGTCCAAGTCCGACTGGTCGCCCGACGCGCCCGCGACGGTCCCGGGGATCGGCGAGGCGCTCGTCCGGCGGCCCGGCACCAGCGCGACGCTGATCACCTACGGACCCTCCCTGCCGGTGTGCATGGAGGCGGCCGAGGCGGCCCGCGAGGAGGGCTGGGAGCTGGAGGTCGTCGACCTGCGCTCGCTGGTCCCCTTCGACGAGGAGACCGTCGTGGCCTCCGTACGCCGCACCGGGCGCGCGGTCGTGGTCCACGAGTCCGGCGGCTTCGGCGGACCGGGCGCGGAGATCGCCGCCCGGATCACGGAGCGGTGCTTCCACCACCTGGAGGCGCCCGTGCTGCGCGTCACCGGCTTCGACATCCCGTATCCGCCGCCGATGCTGGAGAAGCACCACCTGCCCGGCGTGGACCGGATCCTGGACACCGTGGCCCGTCTGCAGTGGGAGAACTGATGCCGCAGGTCATGGAGTTCAAGCTGCCGGACCTGGGAGAAGGCCTCACCGAGGCGGAGATCGTCCGCTGGCTGGTGGCGGTCGGCGACGTCGTCGCCATCGACCAGCCCGTCGTCGAGGTCGAGACGGCCAAGGCGATGGTGGAGGTGCCCTGCCCCTACGGGGGCGTGGTCACCGCCCGCTTCGGCGAGGAGGGGACCGAACTGCCCGTCGGCGCCCCGCTGATCACGGTGGCCGTGGGCGCGGTGAGCGTGCCGGCCGGTGCCGTCGCCCCCGCGGGGACCCAGGACTCCGCGAACGCGCCCCGGCCCTTGATCGGTTACGGCTCGGACGATTCACGTCCGGCGCGTCGGAGGCGGGTGCGACCCGGCTCCGCCGCGCCGGGGGCCGCTCCCGCGACTCCGGCTCCGGCTCCGGCCGCGGTCCCGGCGGTCACGGCACGGGCGGTCACGGCACCGGCGGCCACCGCACCGGCCGTCGTCGCACCGGCCGTCGTCGCCGGGCCCGTGCCGGTCATCTCGCCGCTGGTGCGCAAGCTGGCCCGGGACCACGGGGTGGACCTGCGCGCCCTGCGCGGCTCGGGCCCCGAGGGACTGATCCTGCGCGCGGACGTGGAAGCGGCCCTGCGCGCACCGGCGCAGGCGCCGGCCGCAACGGCTCCCGTCGCCGCCTCCACGGCGCCGGAGGGCGCCACGCGGATCCCCCTCAAGGGGGTGCGCGGGGCGGTCGCGGACAAGCTGTCGCGCAGCCGGCGCGAGATCCCGGACGCCACCTGCTGGGTCGACGCGGACGCCACCGAGCTGATGGCGGCCCGTGCGGCGATGAACGCCGCGGGCGGACCCAAGATCTCGGTGCTCGCCCTGCTCGCCCGGATCTGCACGGCGGCCCTGGCCCGCCACCCGGAGCTCAACTCCACGGTGGACCTGGCGGCGAACGAGATCGTCCGGCTCCCGGCGGTGCACCTGGGCTTCGCCGCGCAGACGGAGCGGGGTCTGATGGTTCCGGTCGTCCGGGACGCGCAGACGCGCAGCGCGGAGTCGCTGTCGGCCGAGTTCGCCCGGCTCACGGAGCTGGCCCGGGCGGGGAAGCTGGCTCCGGCCGATCTCACCGGCGGCACCTTCACCCTGAACAACTACGGGGTGTTCGGGGTGGACGGCTCCACGCCGATCATCAACCACCCCGAGGCGGCGATGCTCGGCGTGGGCCGGATCATTCCGAAGCCGTGGGTGTACCAGGGGGAGTTGGCCGTCCGGCAGGTCGTGCAGCTTTCGCTGACCTTCGATCATCGGGTGTGTGACGGCGGGACCGCGGGCGGGTTCCTCCGGTACGTGGCCGACTGCGTGGAGTCGCCCTCGGTGCTGCTGCGCAGCCTGTAGCTCCGCGGGTGGGGGCGGGTGCGGGTTCTCTGTCCTGCGGGGCAGAGTCTCCTACCCGCCCTTCGCCCGTTCCCCGGGCTCTGCCCGTTCCCCGGGCTCTGCCCGGACCCCGGTCCTCAGGCGCCGGACGGGCTGGAGAGGGGTACCGGGCTGCGCCCGGACCCCCACGGGGCTCCGCCCCAGACCCCGCGTCTCACATGGCGGCGGGGCTGGACACGGGCTCAGGTGGTCAGCAGCAACTTGCCTACGTGGCTGCTCGACTCCAGGACGCGGTGGGCCTGCGCCGCCTCGCTCATCGGGTACGTCGCGTGTACCACCGGGTGGACCCGGCCGGCTGCGATGAGGGGCCACACGTGTTCCCGTACGGCCGCGACGATCGCCGCCTTCTCCTCCAGGGGCCGCGCCCGGAGCGTGGTGGCGGTGATGGCCGCCCGCTTCGCCAGCAGCGCGGCCAGGTTGAGCTCCGCCTTTACCCCGCCCTGGAGCCCGATGATCGCGAGGCGGCCGTTGACGGCCAGCGCGTCCACGTTCCGGGTCAGGTACTTCGCGCCCATGATGTCCAGGATCACGTCCGCCCCGGCGCCGTCCGTGGCTGCCCGGATCTCCTCGACGAAGTCCTGCTCGCGGTAGTCGATCAGGATGTCGGCGCCCAGTTCGGCGCAGCGCGCCAGCTTCTCCTTGCCGCCCGCCGTGACCGCGACCCGCGCGCCCACGGCCTTCGCGAGCTGGATCGCCATCGTGCCGATGCCGCTCGATCCGCCGTGCACCAGCAGGGTCTCGCCCGGGCGCAGACCGGCCACCATGAACACGTTCGACCAGACCGTGGAGACGACCTCCGGCAGGGCCGCCGCCGTCACCAGGTCCAGGCCCGCCGGCACCGGCAGCAGCTGGCCCGCCGGGACGGCCACCCGCTGCGCGTACCCGCCGCCGGAGAGCAGCGCGCACACCTCGTCGCCGACCGACCAGCCGGACACCCCGGCCCCGATCGCGGAGATCCGCCCGGAGCACTCCAGGCCGGGATGGGGGGAGGCGCCGGGCGGAGGGTTGTAGAAACCCTGCCGCTGCAGGACGTCGGCGCGGTTCACGGCGCTCGCCGCCACCTCGACGAGGACCTCGCCGTCGCCGGGCACCGGGTCGGGTGCTTCGGCCCACACCAGGGCCTCGGGGCCGCCGGGCTGTTCGATGGTGATCGCATACATGGCCGGAGGCTATCGCCCGGGCGGTCGCCTCCGGCGCCGGACCGGGCTAGTCCACCGACCCGAGCACCACCGGCGGTGAACTCGGCGGGGCCGCGCGGACGATGGTGATCACACGGTCCGTCAGCTGGAGGGGGCTCGCGTGCGGATCGTCGTACGGGAGCAGGCGGTGGCCGCGCAGGACGCTGACGACCAGGTCGTCGGTGTCCCGGACCGACTTGCCGACCTCCGCGCGGTTCACCGGACGCTCGATCAGATCGAGCCCGCTGCCCTGCTGGATGAGGTCCTCCATCACCGTGCCCGCGCTCGGGCTGAGCACCGAGAGTCCGAGCAGCCGGCCCGCCGCGCTGGCGCTGGTGATGACCGCGTCCGCGCCCGACTGGCGCAGCAGCGGTGCGTTCTCCTCTTCCCGGACGGCCGCCACGATCTTCGCGCCGCGGTTGAGCTGGCGGGCGGTCAGGGTGACCAGGACCGCCGTGTCGTCGCGCTGGGTGGCGATGACGATCTGACGGGCCTTCTGTACCTCGGCCCGCAGCAGGACGTCGGAGCGCGTGGCGTCGCCGACGACCCCGGTGAACCCCTCGGCGTTGGCGATGTCGATCACCTTGGCGCTGGGGTCGACGATGACGACCTGCTCCTTGCTGAGGCCGGTGGACAGCAGGGTCTGCAGGGCGGAGCGGCCCTTGGTGCCGAAGCCGACGACGACCGTGTGCTCACGCAAGTTCTTCCTCCAGCGGCTGAGCCGCCACTCTTCCCTGGTCCGTTCGGTGAGGACTTCCAGGGTGGTGCCGACCAGGATGATCAGGAACAGCACGCGCAGCGGGGTGATCAGCAGGACGTTGACCAGCCGCGCGCTGTCGCTGTACGGGACGATGTCGCCGTAGCCGGTCGTCGACAGGGTGACGGTCGCGTAGTAGACGCAGTCGAGGAAGTCGACCTTGTCGTTGGCGTTGTCGTGGTAACCCGCGCGGTCGAGCCACACGATCAGGACCGTCAGGGCCATCACGAACAGCGCCATCAGCAGGCGCCGGGAGACCTGGCGGAGCGGTTTCTCGACGATGCGCCTGGGCAGTTTGATGCGGCGCGAGACGAGTTTCTCGTCGGCGCCGCGTGCCATCGCGTCGGATCCGTGAAGTTTCACGTGAAACATCCCCCTGAGGCCCACGGGAGATCGAGGATCTCCAACTCCTGTCCGGAACGCGCCCCGTTCGCGGGTACGACGGCCAGCGCGTCCGCGGCGGCGACACCGCGAAGCATCGCCGGCCCGTTGTAGCGCAGCGGTACGGCGTGGTCGTCGGTCAGCAGGACCGGTACGAGCCGGGTGTCGTGCGGGTGGCCCGGTACGTCGCCCTCCACGGGCACCACGTACCGGGGGCGCGGACGCCGTCCGGCGAGGGCGCGCAGCAGCGGGTCGGCGAGGGTGAGCAGCCCGGAGACGGCGGCCAGAGGGTTGCCGGGCAGGCCCACCAGGTGGCGGACCGGGTCCTGGCCGGGGGCGTCGTCGCCGAGGCGGGCCAGCAGCATCGGGTGTCCGGGGCGTACGGCGACCCCGTCGACGAGCAGTGCGGCGCCGGCCTTGGCGAGGACGGGGTGGACGTGGTCGACGGGGCCGGATGCGGTGCCGCCGGTGGTGATGACCACGTCGGCGGCGGAGCCGGTGACGGCCGCCAGCAGTGCTTCGGCGCCCGCAGGGTCGTCGCCGAGCCGCCGGACGGCGATGACCTCGGCGCCGAGCCGGGTCAGCCAGGGCCCCAGCATGGGGCTCAGGGCGTCGCGGATGAGGCCGTCGTGCGGGGGTCCCTCGGTGAGCAGTTCGTCGCCGAGGACCAGGATCTCCACGCGCGGCCGGGGGCGGGTGGTGAGCTCGTCGTACCCGGCGGCCGCGGCGAGGCCGAGGACGGCCGGGGTCACCAGGGAGCCCGCCGGCAGCAACAGGTCGCCGGAGCGGCACTCCTGGCCGCGCGGGCGGATGTCCTGGCCGGTGGCGACGGGCCGTTCGGCGTACAGCAGGGTGCCGGCCTCGCGGGAGTGCTCGCTGCGGATCACGGCGGTGGTGTCCGCGGGGATCCGGGCGCCGGTGGCGATCCGTACGGCCTCGCCGTCCGCGAGGGGCGCGGGGCGCTCGCTCCCGGCCAGTGCGCTCTCGCCGGGGCGGATGGTCCAGGGACCGGGTCCGGCGACGGCCCAGCCGTCCATCGCGGAGGTGTCGAAGGAGGGCAGGTCGCCCAGGGCGTCGAGGGGCGCGGCCAGCACCTCGCCGAGGGCGGCGGACAGGGGGACCCGGTGGGTGCGGCCGCGGACGGCCGAACCGGCGCGGGTCGCGGTCTCCCGGGCCCGGAGCCAGGTCGAGGCGCGGTGGCCACCGCCACCACTGCTCCCGCCCCCGCCGGCGGCGTCGGAACGGGGGGCGCGGCTGACCAGCGCGAGGGCCTGGTCGAGGGCGCGGTCGGCGTCGGCGTCGGTGCCGGGGTCGGCGGTCATCCGGAGCCGGTCGCTTCGGGACCGGCGGCCTCCGCGGCCTCGCCTTCCGCGGCCCAGCGCAGGGCCAGTTCGGCGGCCTTGCGGGAGGCCTCGGCCACGGCCTGCGCGGGGTCGGCGCCGGTGGCTTCGGCGTGGGCCGCCGCATAGCCGACGAGGAAGGTCGTCAGCGGGGCGGCGGGCCGGGCGACGCCGTGGGCGGCGTCACGGGCGAGGTCGAGCAGGGTCTTGGTGTCGACGGCGACGTCGATGCCCAGCTCGTTCTTGACGGCGGTGATCCATTGCTCCAGCACGGTTCCATGCTCTCTGATTCGGGCGCGGGCAGCGGCGAGATCGTCCCAGGTGTCGCAGTCGAAGGAGGCGAGTGGCGCAGCCGCGGTGACCGGTGTGAGGTCGAGTTCGGCGGTGAGGGCGCGCAGGGGGAGGCCGTTGACCGAGCCGTGTTCGGTGGCCAGCAGGGCGATTTCCCTGCGCAGGGGCTCGGCGCGGTACGCGGCGACCAGCGGCTGGTCGCGGCCGCCCGGGTCCCGGAGGAGGGCTCCGTCCCGGGTGTGGTGCCCGGGCGCGTCGAGGGCGCGGAGCAGGGAATGGACCGTGTCCCGGTCCAGGAACGGCAGATCGGCGGAGAGTACGAGGACCAGCGGCGCGGTGGTGTGCCGCAGCCCGGCGTCCAGCGCGGCGAGGGGGCCGCCGCCGGGGGGGTCCTCCCGGGCCCAGCGCACGGGCCGGGACGTCGGCCTGCGGCCGGCTACGACGACGGTGGTGAGGGCGTCCGCGCAGGCGTCCAGGACGCGGTCGAGGAGGGGGCGGCCGCCGACGAGGAGGCCGGGCTTGTCGGCTCCGCCCAGTCGGCTTGCGGCGCCGCCTGCCAGGACGATGGCGTCGTAGGTCATGCCCCGAGTATGCGGGGGGCTTCGGGCGGATGGGCTTCGGGGTTCAACGGGTTCCTACCCGGTGGCCCGCGGGCCGGCTGCGGGTGCCGCTGCGCGGGGCGGAGTCCCCTACCCGCCCTTCCTCCGTTCCCAGGGCTCCGCCCTGACCCGGTCCTCAAACGCCGGACGGGCTGGGAGGGGTACCGGGGCTGCGCCCGGCCCCCCCCGGGGCTGCGCCCGGACCCCGGTCCTCAAACGCCGGACGGCTGAATGCACCCGGACCCCGGGCCTCGAACGACGGCGGGGGTGGGTGGGGCCGGGCATGGCTCCGGGGCCGCACGGAGGCGGCCCCGGAGGGGTGGGGCGGGGTGGGGTTAGAGGTAGGGGCCCGAGCGGATGGCGCCGTGGGGGCCGTCCTCGTCGTCCTCGTGGGAGGAGCCCGGCGGGAGGGCGCGGCGCATCTGTTCCAGCTGGGCCCGCGCCGCCATCTGCTGCGCGAACAGGGCCGTCTGGATGCCGTGGAACAGGCCTTCCAGCCAGCCCACCAACTGCGCCTGGGCGATCCGCAGTTCCGCCTCGGAGGGGATCGCCTCCTCGGTGAAGGGAAGGGAGAGCCGCTCCAGTTCCTCCACCAGCTCGGGAGCCAGGCCGTCTTCCAGCTCCTTCACCGACGCTGCGTGAATGTCCTTGAGACGGACCCGGCTGGCCTCGTCCAGAGGTGCGGCGCGTACCTCTTCCAGGAGTTGCTTGATCATGCTGCCGATCCGCATGACCTTGGCGGGCTGTTCGACCATCTCCGTCACCGGGACCTCGCGCGACTCGTCATCGGCGCCGCCGACCGGCAACCCGTCCTGCCCCACGATCAGGCCGGGCGGGGGGCTGTCCTGCGACCGTTCACTCCTCGGCATCTCCATGCCGTCATTCTCTCGCACACCTTCGTATTCACTCGGTGTGCCCCCGCACGGGCGTGATCCACCCTGTGCGGGGGCACCAACATGCCTCAGACCTCGCGTCGGGCCAGGGCCCCGCTCGAACGGGTGACCAGGGCCGCGAGCAGCGCCGCGCCCAGCGGGACCACGATCAGCAGACCGCCCAGCGTGGCCCACGGCACCGCGATCGGGATGTACGGGATGGCCTCGGAAGCCGACGAGTAGCCGCTCTCGATGCCGTGGCGGACCATGTCGGCCGCGGCCCGCTGCTCGGTGAGCCGGAGCCCGACCGCGGGCAGGATGCCGGCCGCCGAGCCGAGGACCACGCCCATCAGGGCGACCACCCCGCACTGGAAGCCGCTGAGCGTGCGCCGTACCCGCGGCGGTGCGCCGACCGCCGCCAGGGTCTTCAGGTCGCCCTCGGCGTCCGCCTGGGCCAGGCCGGTGGCGATGCCGGCCGCGCCGATGGTCACCAGGCCCGCGAAGATGGTCAGGACGAGCATGGTCAGGCTGTCGTCGCCCTCGTAGCCCTTCTCGATCCGTACGTTCGTGTCCACGCCCAGCTTGTCCAGGGCCCCGTCGAGGCGCTGGCGCTGCTCGGAGCTCGCCCCCCCGTCGAGGGTGAAGTACGAGCCGAAGGGGACGCTGGCGATGCCGGCGCTCTTCGCGGCCGAGGGCGGCAGCACCAGGGCCAGGCCGTAGCCCGTCACCGACTCGGGCACCTGGTACGCGGCGAACACCTTGTCCTGGCCGGCCGCCGGCTCATCGGGTGCGGAGCCGGGGGCGGGCTCGCCCCGGCCCTTGATCAGCCGGACGGTGACCTTGTCCTCGCGCACGTTCTGCTTCTTGAAGGAGACGGCCTTGCCCGCCTTCAGCGCGGCCGCGGCGCCCGGATCCTGGACGCCCAGGACGGACATCAGCTTCTCGTCGGCGACGACCAGGGAGTACTGGATGCCGAAGCGGTCGTACTGGCAACGCCAGTCGTTCTGCAGCTCCTTGCGCTCGGCCAGGGAGAACGATTCCGGTCCGTTCGCGGCCGAGTAGAGGGGGCAGCGCTGCTCCTTCGGGATGATGACCTCGGCCTGCCCGCACTCCGGATCCTCCCCGTACGGGGTGCAGCCCGGCTTGCCGACGACGAGGCGGTCCACGTCGGCCCGTACGGCCACCGGGAGTTCCTTCGTCAGGGTCTCGCGCATCGCGGGCACGTCCCGGAACGCGCTGTAGTCGTTGGTCTCGATCAGACCGGCGCCGTACGGAAGCTGGGCGACGTACTCGTGCCGTGCCTGGATCTCCCTGCTGTGCTGGTACGTGGCCACGGCGACGGTGCCGGCGACGGCGGCCAGTACGGCGGCCACGGCGGGCGCCGTGCGCCCCCGGTTGCGGACGGCGTCGCGCAGCGCGAGGCGGGGCGACAGCGGCAGCCACCGGCCGGCCCGGCCGAACAGGCCGACCAGGGTGGGGGTGAGGGCGACGATGCCGAGCTCGGCGATGGCGCTGCCGCCCGCGACGACGGTGGCGCCCATCTTGGAGACGGTGCCGAACAGGGCGATGGCGGCCCCGGCCGCGATGGCGATCAGGCCGAGGACGGGCAGCACCCGGTTGGCCCGGCGCACGCCGCGGCGGCCGGTGAGGGAGGCCAGGACGGTCTGCCGGGAGGCGTTGACGGCGGGGACGATGGCGGCCAGCAGCCCGGTCAGGACGGCGAGCAGGCCGATGGCGAGGAGCTCCAGCGGGCGGACGTCGAAGCTGCCGAACCGCTGGCCGATCGTGTCCTCCAGCACCGGGCGGAGCCCGACCGTGAGGGCGATGCCGAGAGCGGTGCCGATGACGGCCGCCGCGGCGCCGATGACGAGGCCGCCGGAGAGCACGATGGCCCGGATGTGCCGCCGGTCACCGCCGTTGGCGCCGACGAGGCCGAGCTGGCGGCGCGAGCGCCGGGCCCCCACCGCGAAGGCGGGTCCGGCCAGCAGGCAGATCTCCAGCATGGCGAGGCCGACGACGGTGGAGACGATGGCGAGTTCGGTGGCTCCGATGGTGGCTCCGGGCCGCCACGTGTCCTTGGGCTGCTCGGTGTAGAGCGGCACTTCGGAGTCGGCCGGCGGGTCGAGCAGCACGACGCGCGATTCGACGAGGAGGTGCTGCTTGGCGTTGACCTCCTTGACCATGTTCCACGTGAAACCTTCGCCGCCGACCTTCACCAGGTACTCGTCCTGGGGATCCAGCCCCGTGCTGCCGGCGGCCTTCCGGTCCCGGTCGAGCGGGGCGAGCAAGGTGCCCGGCAGGGCCAGGAGCTGCGCGTTGTGCAGTTCGTTGGGCATCTCGTAGACGCCGACGATCTTGTACGAGGTCTTCGACTCGCGCGGGGTCACGCTGGAGCCGAGGAAGTACCCGGACTCCTCCAGGAAGGCGCCGGTGGCGAGGATCTCGCCGGGAGCCTTCGGCAGCCGGCCGCGCTCCAGTGTCCACAGGCCCTTGACCAGCGGGCTCGCCGGGTCGATCTCGCGCAGCCCGGCGTCCATGATCCCGTGCCGGGTACGGACCTTGGCGTAGGACTTGCTGTCCTTGACGGACTGCGCTCCGGCCGGGAGTTGGGGCGCGGCGGCCTTGTTGCGGCGGTCCGAGCTCGGGTCGTACTTGTCGAAGCCGCCGACCGGGGCGTAGCTCTGCGCGTCGGGGCTCTGGTAGAGGGGCGTGTCCATGTGGGGCGAGGTCACCTTGGCGTCGGCGGCGCCGAGCACCCGCCCGACGCGCTGCTCGGTGGAGAGCTCCGAGCTGCGCACGGTGAGGTCGACGGCGCTCACGCCGACGATCGGCAGGGCGATCATGGCCAGGACGAGGGCGCTGCGGCCCTTGGAGCGCCAGGCGTCGCGGCGGGCTATTCGGATCGCCGCGATCCAGGAGTGGTACGAGGAGATCACTGAGCGGCCGCCTGCCCGGAGAGCAGGGAGTCGGCCTGGCTGCGCAGGGTCTCGTCGACGACGCTGCCGTCGCGCAGGAACACCACGCGGTCGGCCCACGCGGCGAAGCGCGGTTCGTGGGTGACCAGGATCCCGGCCGCGCCGGCGTCGCAGCGCGAGCGCAGCAGGGCGAGCACGGATTCGCCGGTCTCGGAGTCCAGGGCGCCGGTCGGCTCGTCGGCGAGGACGAGGCGGCGGTCGCCGACCAGTGCGCGGGCGATGGCCACGCGCTGCTGCTGGCCGCCGGACATCTCGTCGGGGAAGCGGTCGGCGAGCTGCCCGAGGTTCATCTCCTCCAGGGCGGCGAGCGCGGAGACGCGGGCCTTGCGGGCGGAGACGCCGTCGAGTTCGAGCGGCAGGGCGACGTTCTCGGCGGCGGTGAGCGCCGGGATCAGGTTGTAGTCCTGGAAGACGTACCCGATGCTGCGGCGGCGCAGGGCGGCCAGCTGCTTGCGGCTCGCGGTGGTGATGTCGGTGCCCTCGACGATCACCTTGCCGCTGCTCGGGGTGTCGAGTCCGCCGGCGAGGGTCAGCAGCGTGGACTTGCCGGACCCGGAGGGGCCCATGACGGCGACGAGTTCGCCGGGGTACACGGAGAGGTCGATCCCGCGCAGGGCGTGCACCTCGGTGG
The DNA here is from genome assembly GCF_040612195.1 of Streptomyces sp. NPDC006450. Lineage (NCBI taxonomy): Bacteria > Bacillati > Actinomycetota > Actinomycetes > Kitasatosporales > Streptomycetaceae > Streptomyces > Streptomyces sp. NPDC006450. The sequence continues at coordinate 194,563 of NZ_JBEXPT010000001.1, forward strand.
CGCCGCTGCCGTGGATGCGGACGAGCTTGTCCAGCTGCAATACGGGCTGGTCGGGCATGAAGGGTTCCCCCCTGGGACGTGGAGCGGTGGTTCAGACCCGCCGCGTGCGGGCGGTACGGGAAAGGGACCGGTCGGTGGTCGTGGGCTTGGGCGTGGTCGGGAGGGTGGTGCCCTCGGGCGGTTCGGCCTCGGCCGGCGCGCGCTCCCCTCGCGCGGACAGCCGTACGAGCCGGGACTCGCAGTGGTCGAGCCAGCGGGCCTCGGCCTCGGTCTGGAAGATCAGCTGTTCCAGGACGAGCAGCCAGGCGATGTCGTCACGCTCGCCGGACCGCCCGCTCTCGATGGCGGCGAGCGCCTGCGCCTTGAGCCGGGTGTAGTCCTGCATGGCCTGGACGGTGGCGTGCCGCTGGGCCTGGATGACGGCGCGGATGTCCACCCCGGGCGCGCCGACGGCCATGGCGAGCTTGATGGCGAGCTCGTCCCGGGGCGGGTTGGCCCGGTCGACGGGACGCTCGTACCACTCGCGCAGTTCGTGGCGCCCGGTCTCGGTGATGGCGTACAGCGTGTGCCCGGCCGTGTCCTCGCCGCCGGGGGCGACGAGGCCGTCGCGCTCCAGCCGGGCGAGCGTGGTGTACACCTGCCCGACGTTCAGGGGCCAGGTGGAACCGGTGCGGGACTCGAATTCGGTGCGCAGCTGGGAGCCGTACCGGGGGCCCCGTTCCAGCAGGGCGAGAAGGCCGTGGCGGATCGACATACTCAGTATGTATACCGAGTATGTACCGCTCCGCAACCATCCTGGGACCTACACCGCAAGGGGGACCCGCGGGCGGGACCGGGGCTACGGGCCCCGGCGCAGCCGCATCCCCATGTACCCGAGACCCAGTCCCATCAGGGCGAATCCCGTTCCGAGCGGCAGTATGTGCGCGGCCAGGTCGGCGGCCCGCTCGTTCGGCTCGGTGCCGAGCGCGCCGACCAACGGCGGCACCGAGGGCTCCGCCGGGATCGCGGGAACCGCGGGGAGCTGCTCGGTGCGCGGGTGCGCCGGAACGGGTCGCGCGGCGAGCACGGTCTCGGGATTGGCGGGCTCGCCCACCGGTCGCCCGGGCCGCTCCCGCCCGGCCCCGGCGGGACTTCCTGCGAGATCCTCGAAGGCCTGGTCCGCCGCTGCGTCGGTCGCGGCAGCGGGGGCGGCGACGGAACCGCGGGCTGCGGCGGAGCCGGGGCTGAAGACATGGGCGGAGGCGAACGGGAGGGCCGGGGCGAAGGCGGAGACCGGGGCCGAGGACGGGACCGGGGCCGAGGCTGGGGCGGACCCGGAGGCCGCGGCGTGCGCAGGCGCCGTGACCAGCAGCGCGGCGGTCGCCAACGCTGCCCCGGCGGTCCAGCGCAGCGCGCGGGCGTAGGTCACGGACTCAGATTTACATAACGGGACAAAACCGGCATCCCGTACGGGCCGTTCGGGATGCCGGCCCGCTCAGAAGGCCGGATTCTTCACGGATGCGGACCCGCACAGGCTCCGGTAGCCGGCGTCGTCGAAGGCCGCGGCCTGTACGCCGACCCGGTCGATCCCGCGCTTGTCCTGGAGGGTGGTCTCCCAGGTCTGGCTCTTGCCGGCCCCACGCTTGTTGAAGCGCCAGGGCCAGTCGTGCGAGCCGCCCCGGTGGTCCAGCGTGTAGAGCTGGACCCCCGCGACCCGGGCGTCGTCCGAGGTGTCCACGGACGTGAGCTTGATGTGGATGAGGGTGGAGCCGTTCAGCCAGGTCCAGTCGGCGCTGCCGTAGGCGCCGGTGGTGTCGCAGCTGGACGAGGCGCCGGCCGCCGAGGCGGGCCCGACGGCGAGCGCGCCCACCGCCAGCGCGGCGGCGGTGGCGGTGAGGACGCGTACGAGGGTGCGCGCGGGGTGGTGCAACAGGACTCCCGGAGGTGCGGCGGGCGTGACCTGCGCGTATGTATCAGAGTCGGCGCCCGTCGGGCGAGCTCCGGTTCACTCCTCCGTGGCGCACCCCTCAGGGCCGGGTCACTCCGGGTCGCCCGTCGAGATGTACAGGGTGAAGGTGGTGTTCTTCGGGTCGATCGGGTCGCCGCCGGCGGGCTGCTGCTCCACGATGGTCCCTTCGCCGTAGACCGCCTCGTCCTTGGGCTTCGGATCGTACTTCCAGCCGCCGGCCCGGATGCAGGCCTTCACCGAGACCTCGTTCAGGTACCGGAAGTCCGGCGCCGTCACCTTGTTCGCGTCGTTGTAGTGCTTCTGCGGCTCCTTGCACTTGGACTCCTCGATCGTCCGGGAGGGGTCTCCCTCCTTGTGCCCGGCCTTCGCCGGGCCGGACGCCGAGGTGGAGGAGCCGGGGCTCGGCGGCGAGGCCTTGTCCTTGTCGTCGCCGCCCAGGTCCAGCGCGGCGATCAGCCCGCCGATGGCCACGAGCGCCACCACGACGGCACCCACCAGGAGCGGGGTGTTCTTCTTCTTCCCGCCGCCACCGGCGCCGGTGCCACCGGCCCCGCCCTGCGGCGAGAGGGCGTACGGCGGCGGGGTCGAGGCGGAGTACGGCGCCGGGGCCTGCGCCTGGAGGTGCGCGGGCTGCTGGTGCGGGTACCCGTACGCCCCGGACTGCGGCGGCGGCGTCGGCGCGTACGCGGACGGCACCGGGGTGTGCGGCGCCTGGTACGGCTGCTGCACCGAGTGCGGCGGCGCCTGCAGGGCGGAGTCCACCGGCGGGAACACGGCCGAGCCGAGCCCGGCGCCGCTGTTCGTCGGGTGCGCGCCCGGGACGATCACCGGGGCCCCGGTGTGCCCGGCGCCCGCCACCCGCGCGACCTCGTCGAGCATGGCGGCGGCGGTGGGGAAACGCTCGTTCGGGTTCTTCTTCAGGGCCCGCGCCACCAGCGCGTCCATCGCCGGGGTGACCGACCGGTTGATGGAGGAGGGCGCGACCGGCTCCTCCTGCACGTGGGCGTACGCCATGCCCAGGGCTGAGTCGGCGACGAAGGGGACCCGCCCGGTCAGCAGCTCGAAGAGCATGATGCCCACCGAGTACAGGTCGGAGCGGGCGTCCACGGCCCGCCCGAGGGCCTGTTCGGGGGAGAGGTACTGCGGGGTGCCGACGACCATGCCGGTCTGCGTCATCGAGGTGACCCCCGACTGCATGGCCCGCGCGATGCCGAAGTCCATGACCTTGACCACTCCGCGCCGCGTCATCATGACGTTGCCCGGCTTGATGTCGCGGTGGACCAGCCCCATTTCGTGGCTGCTCTCCAGAGCGGCCAGCACATCGGCCGTCACCTTCAGTGCCTTGTCGGCCGGCATGGCCCCGTACTGCCTGATGTCGCCGTCCAGGACGGAGCCGAGCGGCTGCCCCTCGACGTACTCCATGACGATGTACGGCATGACCGCGCCGTCGGCCACCGAGGGGTCCGCGAAGGAGACGACGCCCTCACCGGTGTCGAATACCGACACGATGTTGGTGTGCGACAGTTTTGCTACAGCCTGGGCCTCGCGGCGGAAGCGTTCGCGGAAGGACTGTTCGCGCCCGAGTTCGCTGTGAAGCGTCTTGATGGCGACCTGGCGGTCGAGCGCGGAGTCGTAGGCGAGATAGACGGAGGCCATGCCTCCCTCGCCGAGCAAGTCCCTTAGCTGGTAACGGCCACCGGCCAGAGAGCCGCCCGCGTACTGGCCCTGAGTGCCGTCCTGGCTCATGAGTGTTGCTTCCCCTCGGGATGTGTCCCTACGCCTCTGGCTGAGCGCATGTCGGCCTCAGTCTGCCGGAGGGCAAGCACACGTCAAGCCAGGTTCCCGTTCCGTGACCACAAGGCCACAGGGGGTCCACACGCGGTCCGTGTCGTCGTGTGAGGACGCCCGCGCCCGAACGGTGACCGGTTCTGAGGCTGTAGCGTTCGTCGGAGCACACGATGAGGACGTACCGCTGAGCGGCGGCCGAGACAGACGACGGTGAGGACTGATGGCACCCGAACCCGAGGGAAGCGGCGCCGGGATGGCAGAGGGTCCTGAGCACTGGGGCGCGGGCGGCCTGGTGGGAGACGGCCGTTACCGGCTGACCCACCGTCTGGGCCGAGGCGGCATGGCCGAGGTCTTCGCCGCGGAGGACGTCCGGCTGGGCCGGACCGTCGCCGTCAAACTGCTGCGCCCCGACCTGGCCGAGGACCCGGTGTCCAAGGCCCGCTTCACGCGCGAGGCGCAGTCGGTCGCCGGCCTCAACCACCATGCCGTGGTCGCCGTGTACGACTCGGGCGAGGACCGGGTCGGCCCGAACGTCGTCCCCTACATCGTCATGGAACTCGTCGAGGGCCGCACCATCCGCGACCTGCTGATCAGCGCCGAGGCCCCCGGCCCCGACCAGGCGCTGATCATCACCTCCGGCGTGCTCGAAGCGCTCGCGTACTCGCACCAGCACGGCATCGTGCACCGTGACATCAAGCCCGCCAACGTGATCATCACGGACACGGGCGCGGTCAAGGTGATGGACTTCGGCATCGCGCGCGCCCTGCACGGCGCGCAGTCGACGATGACCCAGACCGGCATGGTCATGGGCACGCCGCAGTACCTCTCGCCCGAACAGGCCCTCGGCAAGGCCGTGGACCACCGCTCCGACCTGTACGCGACGGGCTGTCTGCTCTACGAACTCCTTTCGCTGCGCCCCCCGTTCACCGGGGAGACCCCGCTGTCGGTGGTCTACCAGCACGTGCAGGACGCGCCGATCCCGCCCTCGCAGCTGCCGGAGGGCGCCCACATCCCGCAGGAGCTCGACGGGCTCGTCATGCGCTCCCTCGCCAAGGACCCGGACGACCGGTTCCAGAGCGCCGAGGAGATGCGCGGGCTGGTCCAGTACGCCCTGCAGATGCTGCACGACCAGGGGGCCAACACCGGCACCTGGAACACCGGCCCGGTCACCATGGCGCTGCCGCACGGGCGCGGCCCGGCGCAGACCACGGCGATGGCGACGCCCGGTCAGGGCCAGCCGCAGTACGGCTCGCACTCCTCGACCTCGCAGTTCCAGCAGCCGATGGTGCCGCCGCTGAACCCGGACGACGGCTCCGCCTACCCCGGCGGGGGCGGCAACGGCCACGGCGGGACCGGCGGCTACGACGGGTACGGCGAGCGCTCCTCCGGCGGCGGCAACTGGAAGCTGTGGCTGTTCGCGATCCTCGCCGTGCTCGCGGTCGCGGGCGGCGTGGCGTACGCGGTCGACAACTTCGGCGGCAAGAAGGAACCCGGCACGAACGTGACCCCGCCGGCGAGTTCCGCGTCCTCCTCGGGCGGTACGGAGCCGCAGAGCCCGGCGCCGGAGACTTCGACGTCCAGGACGGCGCCGGAGAGCTCGTACTCCTACTCGGCGCCCCCGACCCGCAGCAAGTCCCCGTCGCCGAGCTACTCGTATTCGCCGTCGCCCACTCCGACGCCGTCTCCGACCCCGACACCCACTCCGACCCCGTCGCCCACGCCGACCCCGTCGAAGCCGACGTCGACGCCGAGCCCGTCGAAGACGCCCGAGGACGACGGGGGCGGGGAAGCCGGGGAGTAGCCCTGAGTGAGGAAGAACGGCCCGGCGGCCCCTCTCGACGAGGTGGCCGCCGGGCCGTTCTTCTCGGGACCGAAGTCCCGCGGGGCGCTGCTCAGAGCGCGTGCTGGTACTGCCGGTCCGGAGTGCCCGCGAGGGTGTGGACGGTGACGAGGTGCGGCTCGATCCGCATGTAGACGGGGTCGAAGACCGCGCCGTCCACGAAGTGCGGGCCGGGGCCGAACAGTTCCAGTTCGGCGGTGGTGGGTTCGACGATGTTCGCGGTGCCGGTGAACTGCACCGACCACAACTGGGCGTCGTCGGAATTGAAGTTGTCGGCTCCGTAGGAGACCACGCTGCCGTTGCAGGCGTGGTGGTAGCCGAAACCGGCGTGCATTCTCAGGACGACCTTGCCGTTCACCACGATGTGGCGCGCGACGGCGAGGAAGGGCAGCGCGCGCATGCTGGTGGCGGCCCGGCCGTACGGCACGCGGCGCAGCAGTTCGATGGCGTGGAGTTCCTCTGGGGACATGCACTCCACTGTCCGGTACCGACACGGTGCCGGGAAAGAGGAGCCCGCCCCGCACATCGGGGACGTTGGTCCCGAGTCAAACAGCGCGCCCCGTGCCACCTTCCGATGTGACGCGGTGTGCGACCACGGGGCGTAACGCGGAGTAGCGGATGCGGGGCGGCTAGCGCCCCTTCTCGGCCTGCAGGCGGGCGACGTACGCCGCGGCCTGGGACCGGCGCTCCATGCCGAGCTTGGACAGCAGGCTGGAGACGTAGTTCTTGATGGTCTTCTCGGCCAGGTGCAGCCGCTCGCCGATCACGCGGTTCGTCAGGCCCTCGCCGATCAGGTCGAGGATCTTGCGCTCCTGATCGGTGAGGTTGGAGAGCCGGTCGTCGCCCTTGCCGTTCTTGCCGTCGCGCAGCCGCTCCAGCACCCGGGCCGTGGCGACGGGGTCCAGCAGGGACTTGCCGGCCGCCACGTCACGCACCGCGTTGAGCAGCTCGTTCCCGCGGATCGCCTTGAGCACGTAGCCGGAGGCGCCGGCCATGATCGCGTCGAACAGGGCTTCGTCGTCGGCGAACGAGGTGAGCATCAGGCACTTGACGTCCTCGTTCTGGGAGCGCACCTCGCGGCAGACCTCCACGCCGCTGCCGTCGGGCAGGCGGACGTCGAGAACGGCCACGTCGGGCCGGGTGGCGGGAATGCGGACCAGTGCGTCGGCGGCCGTACCGGCCTCACCCACGACCTCGATGTCCGATTCCATCGACAACAGCTCGTGAACACCCCGACGTACCACTTCGTGGTCGTCCAGGAGGAATACCTTGATTTTTCCGTTTTCGCGCACGAACTCAGTTTCACACACTCACCCCTTCCCTGCCGGTGGCGAGCGGGATAACGTGCCGTTGTTCCGGCCCCCTGCAAGGCTGTGACCAGTGGTTGTTCCCGGTTCCGCAGATTTACTTGGAAATCCAAGCAAAATCCCAGGTCAAACGGGGTTTCGCAGTTATGCGACGCACTGGGTAACGTGCATTGCGCAGGGCACTCGCCGGGGCACCTGTCACGCCTGAATCCCAGACCCGAAGCGCACCCACCCCGTGCGCGGGCAGAGATCCAGGTGAGCCGCACTGGTCCCCGGAGAACCCGGGTGCCGGACCGACGGAGGAGCAATCGTGACCGTGGAGAGCACTGCCGCGCGCAAGCCGCGCCGCAGCGGCACCAAGCGGCCGGCCGGCGCGGCAAGCGCCGCCAAGCCCGCCGCTGCCACCGCGAAGACGCATGACGCCGAGCCCCAGCTCGTACAGCTGCTGACGCCCGAGGGGGTGCGCGTCGACGTCGCGGAGAATCCGGACGTCGCGGAATTCGCGCCCTTCGTCGCCGATGTCACCACCGATGACCTGCGCGGTCTGTACCGCGACATGGTCATGACCCGCCGTTTCGACGGCGAGGCGACCGCCCTCCAGCGCCAGGGCGAGCTGGGCCTGTGGGCCTCGCTCCTCGGCCAGGAGGCCGCCCAGATCGGCTCCGGCCGGGCCCTGCGCGACGACGACTACGTGTTCCCGACCTACCGGGAACACGGCGTGGCCTGGTGCCGTGGGGTCGACCCGACCAACCTCCTCGGCATGTTCCGCGGTGTGAACCACGGTGGCTGGGACCCGACCACCAACAACTTCCACCTGTACACGATCGTCATCGGCTCCCAGACGCTGCACGCGACCGGGTACGCGATGGGCGTGGCCAAGGACGGCGCCGACTCGGCCGTCATCGCCTACTTCGGCGACGGTGCGTCCAGCCAGGGCGACGTGGCGGAAGCCTTCACCTTCTCGGCGGTCTACAACTCGCCCGTGGTGTTCTTCTGCCAGAACAACCAGTGGGCCATCTCCGAGCCCACCGAGCGCCAGATGCGCGTGCCGCTCTACCAGCGCGCGCAGGGCTTCGGCTTCCCGGGCGTCCGGGTGGACGGCAACGACGTCCTGGCCTGCCTCGCCGTGACCCGCTGGGCGCTGGAGCGGGCCCGCCGGGGCGAGGGGCCCACCCTGGTGGAGGCCTTCACGTACCGGATGGGGGCGCACACCACCTCCGACGACCCGACGAAGTACCGGCGCGACGAGGAGACGGCGGCCTGGGAGGCCAAGGACCCGATCCTGCGCCTGAAGGCCCACCTGCTCGCCACCGGAGGCGCCGACGAGGCGTACTTCGATCAGCTCGAGGTGGAGAGCGAGGCACTCGGCAAGCGGGTGCGCGAGGTCGTGCGCTCGATGCCCGACCCCGACACAATGGCGATCTTCGAGAACGTCTACGCGGACGGGCACGCGCTCGTCGACGAGGAGCGCGCGCAGTTCGCCGCCTACCTCGCGTCCTTCGAAGGCGGGGAGTGACCGTCATGGCCGTACAGAAGCTCACCATCGCCAAGGCGCTCAACGACTCCCTGCGCAAGGCCCTGGAGCAGGACCCCAAGGTCCTGATCATGGGCGAGGACGTCGGCAAGCTCGGCGGCGTCTTCCGCATCACCGACGGACTCCAGAAGGACTTCGGCGAGGAGCGGGTCATCGACACCCCGCTCGCCGAGTCCGGCATCGTCGGCACCGCGATCGGCCTGGCCCTGCGCGGGTACCGGCCGGTCGTGGAGATCCAGTTCGACGGGTTCGTCTTCCCGGCGTACGACCAGATCGTCACGCAGCTCGCCAAGATGCACGCGCGCTCGCTCGGCACCATCAAGATGCCGGTCGTCATCCGCATCCCCTACGCCGGCGGCATCGGCGCGGTCGAGCACCACTCGGAGTCCCCGGAGACGCTGTTCGCGCACGTCCCGGGCCTGAAGGTGGTCTCGCCGTCCAACGCCAGCGACGCCTACTGGATGCTCCAGCAGGCGATCCTCAGCGACGACCCGGTGATCTTCTTCGAGCCGAAGCGCCGCTACTGGGACAAGGGCGAGGTCGACGTCGAGGCCATCCCCGACGCACTGCACGGCTCGCGGGTGGCCCGCAGCGGCACCGACATCACCCTGGCGGCCTACGGGCCCATGGTGAAGGTCTGCCTGGAGGCCGCCGCGGCCGCCGCCGAGGAAGGCAAGTCGGTCGAGGTCGTGGACCTGCGCTCGATGTCCCCGGTCGACTTCGACGGGATCCAGGCGTCGGTGGAGAAGACCCGCCGGCTCGTGGTGGTCCACGAGGCGCCGGTGTTCCTCGGCGTGGGTTCGGAGATCGCCGCTCGCATCACGGAGCGGTGCTTCTACCACCTGGAGGCGCCCGTGCTGCGCGTGGGCGGCTACCACGCCCCGTACCCGCCGGCCCGCCTGGAGGACGAGTACCTGCCGGGCCTTGACAGGGTGCTCGACGCAGTCGACCGCTCGCTGGCGTACTGAGGAGAGCCCTGCGATGACGATCCGCGAATTCAAGATGCCCGATGTGGGCGAGGGCCTCACCGAGGCCGAGATCCTCAAGTGGTACGTCCAGCCGGGTGACACCGTCACCGACGGCCAGGTCGTCTGCGAGGTGGAGACGGCGAAGGCGGCCGTCGAGCTGCCGATCCCCTTCGACGGGGTCGTGCACGCGCTCCTCTTCGAGGAGGGCGTCACGGTCGACGTCGGCCAGGTCATCATCTCCGTGCAGACGGGCCCGGCGGACGAGGCTCCGGTGGAGACCGCAGCGGCGGCCCCCGCCGCTGCCGCACCGGCCCCGGCCGCTGCGGAGCCGGAGGCCCCGGCGGCCCGCCAGCCCGTGCTGGTCGGCTACGGAGTCTCCACCGCCTCTACGAAGCGCCGCCCGCGCAAGGCTGCGCCGCAGCCCGCGGTCGCCGCACAGAACGGCACCGGCGTGGCCCCGGCGGCGCCGGCCCCGGCCGCTCCGGCGGCTCCGGCCGCCCCCGTGGCGGTCCCCGCCCAGGGCGGCGCGGGCAAGGCGCTGGCGAAGCCGCCGGTGCGCAAGCTCGCCAAGGACCTCGGCATCGACCTGGCGGCGGTGATCCCCACCGGCGACGGCGGGGTCGTGACCCGCGAGGACGTGCACGCGGCGGCCGCGGCGGCCATCACCCCGCAGGCCGTGGCTCCGCAGGTCCCGGCGGCCCCGGTGGCGGCGCAGGCGGCCCCGGCGGCTCCGGCACAGGCCCCGGCCGAGGTGCCCGGCTCCGCCCGCGAGACCCGTGTCCCGGTCAAGGGCGTCCGCAAGGTCACCGCCCAGGCCATGGTCGGCTCGGCCTTCACCGCGCCGCACGTCACGGAGTTCATCACCTTCGACGTGACCCGCACGATGAAGCTGGTCCAGGAGCTCAAGGAGGACCCGGACCTCGCCGGTCTGCGGATCAACCCGCTGCTCCTGATCGCCAAGGCCGTCCTCGTGGCGATCCGCCGCAACCCGGACGTCAACGCGTCCTGGGACGAGGCGGCCCAGGAGATCGTGCTCAAGCACTACGTCAACCTGGGCATCGCGGCGGCCACACCCCGCGGGCTGATCGTCCCGAACATCAAGGACGCCCACGCCAAGACGCTCGGCGAGCTGTCGCAGGCCCTGTCCGGGCTGGTCGCCACGGCCCGCGAGGGCAAGACCTCCCCGGCCGACATGCAGCACGGCACGATCACCATCACCAACGTCGGCGTCTTCGGCGTCGACACCGGTACGCCCATCCTGAACCCCGGAGAGTCCGCGATCCTCGCGGTCGGCGCGATCAAGCTCCAGCCGTGGGTCCACAAGGGCAAGGTCAAGGCCCGCCACGTCACCACCCTGGCGCTGTCCTTCGACCACCGCCTCATCGACGGCGAACTCGGCTCCCGCTTCCTCGCGGACATCGCCGCCGTCCTGGAGCACCCCCGCCGTCTGATCACCTGGTCCTGACGGCCCGGCGGACCGGCCCGCGGGTACCCACCCGCGGGCCGGTCCACCGTTCGCACCGCTCGCACCCCGTGCGAGGTGCGCAAATTCCTTGGAGCGAGCCTCTCGGCGATGTGATCATCTGCCCATGCATGTCCGTGCTGCCACAGCAGACCCCACCGACCTGGACCGCGCCCTCGCCTACCCGGCCGACGGCCCCGTCCCCGCCCTCACCCCCGAGAAGATCCGGGAAGAGTTCGCCGCGCACCAGATGCGTCCCGAATGGACCTGGTTCGCCGAGGACGAGAACGGCGAGGTCCTGGCCCGCGCCCTGTGGTGGGGCCGCGCCGACAGCGAGCGGCCGATCGCCCTGGACTGCCTCCAGGTACGCGGCTCCGTGGCCGACCCGGCCGCCGTCGCCGCCGGGCTGCTCGCCGCCGGGCACGAGGCCTTCGGTGCGCTCCCGGGCTACAACATCTCGCTGCCGCGCGACTGGCGCACCGCCCCGGGAGGCCTGGCCGACGCGGTGGCGTGGCGGCAGGAGGCGGCGGACCGGTCCGGCCTGACCCGCGCGATCGAGCGGCTCCGCTTCGAGTGGACCCCGGCCGCCGGCACCGCGGAGCCCACCGGACGGCTGGTCTTCCGCGAGGGCACCGACGAGGAGTTCCTCGAAGCCTTCGTCCGCCTCTCGCAGGGCAGCCTGGACCTGCACACGCAGAACGAGCTCCGCACGATCGACGCCGAGGAACTGGCGCGCGACGACATCGAGTTCTACACCGACTGCCCCGGCGAGCGCTCCTGGTGGCGCCTGGCCCACCTCCCGGACGGCACCCTCGCCGGCCTGGCGATCCCGTCCGCGACCCCGTACCACCGCAACGTCGGCTACCTCGGCGTCGTCCCCGAACAGCGCGGCCGGGGACTGATCGACGAGATCCTCGCCGAGATCACCCGCTTCCACGCCTCCGAGGCCGCCGACCGCATCACCGCCACCACGGACACCGTGAACACCCCGATGGCCGCCGCCTTCACCCGCGCCGGCTACGAGGTCACGGAGATCCGCCTGGTCCTGGAGGCGGCCCAGGGGGCCTGAAGTGACCGCGCACGGAGCCTCCCGGGGGTAGCCTCCCCGCCGGGAGAGGGGTGGGACCGGGTGTCCTTCGCGGAGTTGCAGGTGTGTGCCGTCGAGGCGGCCGATGTCACGGGTGGCGTGTGCGTGGTGCGGTGCATCGGCGGAGTGGCGCGGAACGGGCAGGTGTACGCGGCCGGCGAGCTGCGGACCAGGCTGCGGGGGATCGAGCGGTACGGGCGCGCGGTCGGGTCCCTCGACGCGGGGCACGTGGCGAAGGCGCACCTCACCGGGCCCGTGGTCGCGCTGCTCGCCCGGGGGCAGGTGCTGACCTGCGTACCGCCGACCGGGCACGCGCTGGCCGACCTGGAGGCGTGGCTGGCCACCGGCCCCCCGCTGCTGGAGGAGCCGCACCCGGAGCAACTGCGGATCCTGGGCACGTTCGGGATGCAGAACGAGGAGCTGCCCGACGGGGTGCGGCTGCGCTGGGGCCGGGTCGCGCTGGCCGCCATAGACCGGTCGGACCGGCCGGAGGACCGGCCGTACGCACGCGCCTACTTGATCCAGCGCTTCGGACCCGGCGAGGACGGCGACCCGGACCGGGACCCCGCCGCCCTGTGCCGGGACGTACTGGCCCGCTTCGAGCTGACCCCGGCCCAGGCAGCGGCGCAGGCCCGGGTCTGGCGGGACCTGCCGCGGCCCGCCATCCGCCGGCTGCGCCGCATCAAGAACCTGATCCGCTGCACGGAACCGGCCCGGCCGTACCTCGCGGCGACCGACCCCCTGGCGGCCGCCGTGGACGCCTGGACGGCGGTGCGGCCGGGGCTTCCATAGGGCGCCTCACCAGGGGGCTTCCGCGGGCGGTTCGGCGGGCCTTCAGCGTGCGGCGCTGCCGAGGACCTTCGCCGGGGTGAGGCGTATGACGACCCGGACGTTCTCGGCCGGGGCGTTCGCGTATTCCTCGCCCGCGCCCGGGCCCTCGTACTCCTCCGCGAGGCGGACGGCGACGGCCCGGCCGGTGTCCTCGGTGACGGTGGCGGTGCCGCGGATCTCGGCGTAGAGATTGGTGTTGGCCAGGTCGAAGACGGTGAGGCCGATCCGGGGGTCCCGCGCGATGTTGCGCTCCTTGCGGCGGCCCTGCTCGGTGGAGATGAGGATCTCGTCCCCGTCCCGGGTCACCCACACCACCGAACTCTGCGGACTGCCGTCGGGGTTGAGCGTGGCGAGGACCGCCGGGTGGGGGGCGTCGAGGAGCTTTCGCACGGTGTCGTTCAGCACAAGGGTCATGGGGGGACGGTAAGGGGGGACGCCCACCCGCCCCAAGCGACTTCTGCACGGACGGGGGCGACTAGGACAGGTCGGCGCACGCCCGGCCCCGACCCGCCGGGCTACCGTCAGCCAGGAGAAGGGCGCCCCACGCGCCCACGACCACCTGGGGGGAAGCCGTGTCCGCAACGGCCGCGCACGCACGAACAGACCGGCCGACGCGCATACCGGAGGTCGACGCCCTGCGCGGTTTCGCGCTGCTCGGCATCCTGCTGGTCAACGCGCTGATGATGGCCGGCCCGTACGGTCCCGGCGGCCCTTTCGCCCCGGACGCCACCCCGCTCGACCGGGCCGTCGAGGGGATCGTCCAGGCCTTGGCGGTCGGCAAGTTCTACCTGATGTTCTCGTTCCTCTTCGGCTACAGCTTCACCCTCCAGCAGGACTCCGCCGCACGCGACGGCGCGAGCGCCGTTCCCCGGATGCTCCGCCGCACGCTCGGCCTGCTCGTCCTGGGCCTCCTGCACGCCGTACTGCTGTACACCGGCGACATCCTCATGACCTACGCGCTGCTCGGCCTGATCCTGATCGCCGCACGCGCCTGCTCCCCGCGGACGGCCCTGCGCGCCGCCCGGATCGTCTACGGCTGCGCGAGCGGCTTCCTGCTCCTCCTGGGGCTGGCCTCCCTGTTCATGTCGGACGCCGAAGCGGCCGGACTGAACGAAATCCCCGCGGACCTCGCCGCACTCGCCGCCGACTACCGCGGCGACCCGGCGTCCGTCGTGCGGGCCAACCTCGGGCAGCTGCCCGACGCGCTCCTCGCCGTACCGGTGATGGGCGGCTCCGTGCTGGCGGCCTTCCTGACCGGCCTGTACTGCGGCAAGCTCCGCCTCCTCGCCGACACGGGCGCCCACGCTGCCCGGATGCGCCGCATCTGCGTGCTCGGCGTCGCGGTGGGTCTGCCCGGCAGCCTCTTCATGGCCGTGGCCGCCGGCGGCGCGCTCGGTCCCCGGTGGCTCCTCATCGGCTCGGTCGTGGGCATGGTCACGGCCCCCGCGCTGACCGCCGCGTACGTCTGCGGCATGCTCCTCTTCATGAAGACGGCCCGGGGCGGGCGCGCCGCGCTCCTCCTCGCCCCCGCCGGCCGGATGGCCCTGACGAACTACCTGAGCCAGTCCCTCGTCATGGCCCTCGTCTTCACCGCCTACGGCCTCGCCCTGTACGACCGCCTCGGCACCGCCGTCGTCGTCCTCGGCGCGCTCGCCTTGTACGGGAGCCAACTCGCCCTCAGCACCTGGCTCATGGCCCGCCACCGGTACGGCCCGGTGGAATGGCTGCTCCGCGCGGTCACCCTCGCACGGCTCCCGCGCCGCCGGGACGGGCACGGCCGTGAGGGCCGCCGCCGTGACGAGCGCCACAACCCCGTGGCGCCCTGAGCGGTGATCGGCAAGGCTGGGGCGCATGGTTTCGGTAGTGCAGAACGTGGCGATCGACTGTGCGGACGCCCATGGGATGGCCCTCTTCTGGAGCGGCGTGACGGGCAGCCCGGTGGATCCGGACGCCAGGCCCGGTGACCCGGCGACACAGGTGCTGATGGACGGGGGACCGGTGCTGTACTTCAACCAGGTGCCCGAGGCCAAGACGGTCAAGAACCGGATCCACCTGTGCCTGCGCCCGGACACCTCGCGCGAACAGGAGGTGGACCGGCTGCTCGGCCTCGGCGCCGTCCTGGTCGCCGACCGCCGGAACCCCGACGGCTCGGGCTGGGTCGTCCTCGCGGATCCCGAGGGCAACGAGTTCTGCGTCCTGCGCAGCGCGTCCGACAAGGCCGCCACGGAGTCCCCGAACTGAGCGCCGCCGCCTTCAGCGGGGCAGATCGAGCAGCATCACGTCATGGAGGTCCGCGTCCTCGCTCCAGGGGCGCGCCTCGCCGATCTTGCGGTATCCCCACGCCCGGTAGGCGGCCGGGGCGGCCCTGCCCTCCGGATGGACGTTCAGCAGCACCCGCTCGGCCGTGAGGCCGTCGAGCAGCGTCGTGTGCAGCCGCCGCGCGACACCCTGCCCGCGCCACGGTCCGCGTACGGCGAGTTCCATGAGCCCGAAGGTCCGCCGGCCGTCCTCGCGCCGCATCGCGTCGGACACGGGCTCGGTGAGTTCGTCCCACCACACGGTGTCGGGCGCGAGCGTCCAGCCGTAGGCCATGCCGATCGGCTCGCCCTCGGGGGTACGGGCCAAGGCCGCGCGAAAGGCGTGCCTGCGCGTCTGGAGGGGGAAGCGGCGGAAGGCGGCGGCGACGTCCTCCTCCGTCTCGCCGTACGGGGGCTCCGCGAACGCCTCGGCGTAGATCAGCTTGAACGCGTCCGCGGCCCGCAGCGCGGCCGGTCCGTCCATGGGCCCGCTCACGAAGGCGCCTTGCCGCGTCACGGGGTCGCTCCGGGGGACCGCCAGGGGATGTGGAGCCAGGGGCTCGCCGGGTCGGTGGTCAGGGTGAGGTGGGTGGCCAGCGCGCCCGCGTACCACGGGCCGAACTCCTCCTCGTCGAAGTGCAGGCACCGGGCCAGCGCGTACCCGGCGGAGAACTCCTCCCAGGAGCGGTACGCCGCGCGCGCGGCCTCCCCGGCGGCCAGTACGCCGCGTTCGGCCTCGGCGAGCGTGCCGTAGCGGGCGCCCAGCCCCCAGCGGGCCATCTGCGAGGCCCGGCCGTGGTCCCAGCCCTCGACGGAGCGGATCCAGCCGTCCTGGGGGAGCAGTCCGTCGGCGCGGAAGCGCTGCTCGTAGCGGGCGATCCGGCCGATCAGCCTCTGTACGCCCGCCACTTCGCCTTCCACTTCGGCGCTGGGCCGGGGTGCGGCGACGGTGACCCCGTCAGGGGTGAGCTGCGGTTCGGCGGCCCGTTCGGCGCTGCGGCGCAGGGCGGTGGCCGCGGCGTGGCGCCAGTGCTCCAGGTCGACGGGTCCGGCGAAGTCGGAGGCGAGGAGGCGGCGCACGCGCAGCGCGAACTCCCAGACGGGGCTGACCATCTCGGCGCAGAGCAGTCCGCGCAGCACCCGGTGCCAGCCCGCCGAGTCGGTGATGTCCCAGCTCTGGAGCAGGCGTTCGCGCTCCCGGGTGTAGCCGTTGCCGTGGTAGGCGAGGGCGTTCCAGAACTCCCCGTTGGTGACGGAGAGATGGGCTCCGACGGCGAGTCCGTGCGCGACGGGCCCGTGCAGCGGACCGCCGACGTGCAGGGAGTGCACGGCTCCGGGGGCGAGGCCCCAGACCGGGGCCGCGGCGTCCCAGTGGGCGCGCCAGCGGGCCAGGTCGGCGGGGGTGGTCGTGAGGTAGGCCTCGGCGGGGGAGCCGGGGTTCACGGCGAGGTGCGGCGGGTCGGCGGGGTCCCAGGCGTTCGCGAACCAGGCGAGTGACCTGGGCAGGTACACGGTCTGCGGGTCGGGGACGGGCAGCATGCCGCGGGTGTGGACGACGAGGCAGCGCCGGTCGGGGGTGGGGTGGAAGCGCGCCTGCGTGGGCTCGGCGTCGACCTGCGCCCGGGACTGCGGCAGGAACAGCTCGCTGCGGGCGAGGGCGTCGAGGTACCCCGCCCAATCCCCGCGCGCCTTGGCCTCGTACAGCTCGCGCTCGATGGAACTCGGCGCCGTCCACCCATCCATGTGATCAGCCTAACGGTGGCTTGCGGCGCCTCCGCGGGCCGGCTCGGCGGCCCTACGCTGAGGGCGTGACCACGTCTCCCCGCGCGGACTGCGCGTGAACGGCCTCATCGACCGGAGCATCGAGACCGGCCGCCTGACCCTGGTGCCCCTGCGGGCCTCGCACGCCGAGGAGATGGCCGCCGTACTGTCCGACCCGGACCTGTACGTCTTCATCGGCGGCGAGCCGCCCACGGAGACGGCCCTGCGCGCCCGCTACGAGCGGCTGGCCGCCGGCTCCCCGGATCCCGGTGTGGCCTGGGGGAACTGGGTGATCCGGCTCAAGGACGAGGGCTGCCTGACCGGGACGGTCCAGGCGACCGTGTCCGGGGACACCGCCGAGATCGCCTGGGTCGTCGGTACGCCCTGGCAGCGGCGCGGCATCGCCCGCGAGGCGGCCTCGGCGATGAAGGACCGGCTCCTCACGCTCGGGGTGCGCACGGTCATCGCGCACATCCACCCCGGCCACACGGCGTCCGCCGCCGTTGCCGGGGGGATCGGACTCGCACCCACCGACCGGTGGCAGGACGGCGAGGTCAGGTGGGAGGGACTTCCGGTCCGGAAACCCTTCTGACGGGGCATCGCCCGAGGGTGACGGCGTCCGTGCAGGTCAAGGGCGTACGTAGGCCGGTTGCCCGGCGTGTCCGCGCGGGCGGTGCGGGGGTTCGGGTTGCGGGGCCTGACGGGGTGCCGGTGAGTGGGCTGGGACGCGTCCCACGTCACGTCCCACGTCATGTCACGCCCCGGCACGTCCCATGCCGCGGCTCCTCGACAGGAGAGATCCGTTGCACCGCATCACGCGCTACACCGTCCCCGCCGCCCTCTGCCTGACCCTGCTGACCGCGTCCCCCGGTCTGGCGTCGGCAGTCGCGGAGTCGTCCGCTTCGTCCGCGAAGCCGCAGGCCGCAGCGTTCCAGGCCGCCGCGCCGGCCGGGAAGGCGATCCCCGGTACCGAGGCCCTGCTCGCGCAGGTGCAGTCGCTCGGCGGCGTCGGCGGGCTGCTGAAACCCGTCACCGATCTGCTGGCCGCCGTCCTGAAGTCCCCCGACGGCAAGATCCCTGAGGCGGACCTCGCCGCCTTCAAGGAGAAGATCGACGCCGCGATCGCGGAGCTGAAGAAGAGCCTGCCCGCCGCCCCGGCGCTGCCCGTACCGCTCCCGCCGGTGGACGCGCCGAAGCTCCCGGTCGATGCCCCGAAGGTCCCGGTGGACGCGCCCAAGCTGCCCGTGGACGCGCCGAAGCTGCCGGTGGACGCGCCGAAGCTCCCGGCGGAGGCCCCCGCGCTCCCGGCGGAGGCGCCGAAGCTGCCCGTGGGCGCCCCGAAGCTGCCCGTGGCGCTCCCCGGCTCCGCGCACAAGGCCGCCCTCGGCCCGCTCGACCTGGCCACCGCTGCCATCGACAAGCTCAAGGCCTCCGTCGACGGGCTCACCAAGGTCGCCGGTCCCTGCGGCTGCTCCACCGACGCCAAGGCGAAGGCAACCGACGTGGTGACCGACCTGGTCGCGGCCCTCGTCGCCCTGCTCACCGGCCTCGGCCTGCCGGGTCTGCCCCCGCTCCCGGTCCCGGCCCCGCCGCTCCCGGTCCCGCTGCCCGTCGAGTAGCGGTCGCCGCACTCCCGGCACCGGCGCTGCCCGCCCGAACGTGGCAGCGCCCGCCGGGCGTCGGCCGTCGGGCGTTCGCCGTCGGGCGTCACACGCCCCGCCCCCGGGCTCGGGTTCCGGCTCCGCCCCGGTGCTCCCCGAGCGGTGGCACGCCCGCGTGCCCCGGGGGCTCCCGGACCCACGGAGGCCAGCGCCCCCGCGTGCCGCCGCGCGACCGTACGGACCCCCTTGACGCGCCCCCTGCGCAGGTGGACGCTCCCGGGGCTCGGATCCGTACGGTGCGTTGGGGGGCCGGTATGCCGGAGCAGTCGGAGGGGCATGTCCAGACGGCGGGGGAGCTGCGGGCCCTGCTCGCGGCGCGCGGGGCGCGGTGGTCCGTGAGCGAGCACCTCGCCGACGGGGATCTCGTACCGAGACCCGCCCTGGGCCTGGGTCCGAGCACGGCGGCGGCAGCAGAGCTGACCCCCGCCGCGGCCGCGCCACCGGTGGACCTGCGGAGCCTCGTGGGCCGGGCCAGCGGCAACCCGCACCTCACCCGGCGCAGGGCGGCGCACGGGCTGCTCCCGGGCACGGGCCGAGGCAGCGGCGTGGATACGGGTGCGGGCCCAGGCAGAGGGGCGGGCACGGGCACGGGCACGGGCCCGGCCGCCGGAGCCCGGGCCCCCGCGGCCCGCCCCTCCGCCGTGGACTGGCGGAGCCGGTGGGGCTGGCCCTGGCTCACCAAGGTGAAGGACCAGAACCCGTGCAGCGCCTGCTGGGCCTTCGGTGCGGCCGGCCTGGTGGAGTCGATGGCCCGCATCGAGCACCACGTGTGGGCCGAGCGGTCCGAGGGCGACGTGCACGGCGGGATGAAGGCCCCCTGCGGGCAGACGGGCAGCCCCGAGGCCGCCCTGGACTGGATCCGGACCAACGGCGGACTCGCGGACCCGGGGTGCCGGCCGTACGCGCCGCCGCCGCCCGGTACCCCCGTCGAGCGCCGGGAGGCCTGGCGGTCCGAGTACACCCCGAGCTGGGACCGCTCCGGCCGGACCGTCCGCATCTCCGGGCACGTCCTGCTCGGGGACGTGGAGCAGCAGAAGGTCTGGCTGGACACGGTGGGCCCGCTGACCGCCTGCTTCGACGTGTACGAGGACTTCTTCGGCCTGGGCTCCGGCGTCTACCACCGCACCAGCGACCGCCTGGCGGGTGGCCACTGCGTCCTGATCACCGGCTACGACGACGCGGCCGGCTGCTGGCTGTTCAAGAACTCCTGGGGGACCGGCTACCACGTGGGGGGCTACGGCCGGATCGCGTACGGCGAGGCGCGGATCGACGACTGGGCGAAGTGCGGGCTGCAGGACACCAACATCGACCCGTGGAGCAAGCGCCGCCTGCACACCGGCAACGTCTACGAGAGCGGCAACGGGCGCGCCCACCGCAACTTCGAGATGGCGGCCCTCGCCGACGCCGGCGACGGCTCGCTGCGGCACTGGTGGCGCGAGGGCGACGCCCCCTTCTCCTGGAACCGCGCCCAGCACTTCGCCTCGGACGCCTCGGGCCAGCCCGCCTTCACGGGGACCACCTACAACCGGAACATGGAGTCGCTGCACGTCACCACCGGCGGCCGGCTCCGCCACTGGTACTACGAGCACTTCGCCGCCGCCTGGCGCGACGGCGGCGCCTTCGGCCCCGGCGACGCGGCGGTCGGCTCGACCCCGGCCTTCATCCAGAGCGACTACGGGGCGCCCGGCAACTTCGAGGTGGTCGTCCGCACCGCCGACGGCCGCCTGGGCCACTGGTGGCGGATCAACGGCGCCCCCTGGACCTGGAACGACGGTGGCCGCTTCGCCTCCGGCATCGCCCACTTCGGTCCGGCCCTGGTCCAGACCCGCTCCCGCCACCTCGACCTGGTCGCCACGCGCACCGACGGCCGGATGCAGCTGTGGTGGCGCGACGACCCGAACGGGTTCGTCTGGCGCCCCGGCGAGATCTTCGCCTCCGGCATCACCTCCGCGCCCTGCCTGATCGAGGCGCAGTACGGGGCGGCCGACGAGGACACCGCCGGGAACTACGAGCTGTGCGTGACGCGCGAGGGCGGCCGCGTCGAGCACTGGTGGCGCGGCAACGCGGGCGGCGCCGCCTGGCAGCGCTCCGCGGTCTTCGGCCACGACGTGCTGGCGGTCACCGGGATGCTCCAGGGCAGCTTCGGGTTCAACCTGGAGGTGATCGTCCTGCGCACCGACCGCCTGCTCCAGCACTACTGGCGCGACGGCGCGGGCTGGCACGAGGGCGCGGTGATCGGCCCGGCCTAGTTCTCCACAGGGTCCGTGGGAGAGGAGTCCGCGTGGAGGTCCGCGAGGTGGTGCTCGCGCCCGGTGGGGCGTACGAGCTGCGGCTCACCGGGCGCGGTGCGCGCGGCTACGTCTGGACCTGGCGGGTGACGGGCGACGCGGACGCCGTCGCGGTGGCGGAGGATCCGGCGGAGCCGGCGGCCGCCGCGGAGCCGCCCGGGGCGCCGCTGCCCGGGGAGACGGTGGAGCGGGTGTACCTCGTGCGGGGGCGGGTCGCGGGCCGGGCCAGGATCCGCTTCGCGCAGGTCCGGCCGCCGTATCCGGACGAGGCCGCGTACGACGAGTTCGTACTGGACGTCACGGTGCGGTGAGGGTCCACGTCGTGACGGTCCAGATGGTGACGGTCCAGATGGTGGACGGGCTCCCGGGTTGCACCTCTGTTGTATCTATGCTGTGCGCATGCCACCCGCCCGCACCGCCGGTACCACCGTGACCGCTGCCGAACGCGTCTACCGACACGTCAAGCAGGCCGTACTCGACCGCCGCTACGAGGGCGGGGTGCTGCTGACCGAAGGCGAGCTCGCGGTCGCCGTCGGGGTCTCGCGCACACCGGTCCGCGAGGCGCTGCTGCGGCTGGAGACCGAGGGACTGCTGAAGCTGTATCCGAAGAAGGGCGCCCTCGTCCTCGCGGTCTCCGCCCAGGAGATCGCCGACGTGATCGAAACCCGTCTGCTGGTGGAGGAGTTCACCGTCCGCCGGGCCGTGCCCGCCCCGGCCGGGCTGCTGGAGCGGCTCGCGGAACTGGTCGAGGAGCAGCGCCGGCTCGGCGACGCGGGCGACCTCGCGGCGATGATGGCCGCCGACCGGGCCTTCCACGCGGAGATCGTGCGCAGTGCCGGCAACCAGATCCTCTGCCGCCTCTACGACCAGCTGCGCGACCGTCAGCTCCGCATGGGCGTGGCCCTGCTGCACGCGCACCCCGAGCGGGTGGAGCGGACGCTGGCCGAGCACCGGGAGATCCTCGACGCCCTGCGCGCGGGTGACGCCGACACGGCCGCCGCGGCGGTACGGGCCCACGTGAGCCGGGTCGGGGAACTGGTGCGGGGGTCCGCCCGATGAGCTCCGCGAGCTCCGCGTCCGCCGCGTCCGCCGCGTCCGCTGCCTCCCCCGTCGTCTTCAAGGACCCGCCGGGCGGCCGCAAGGCGGTGCTCGTCTGGTCGATCGGCGTGGCCGTCTACTTCGTGGCGGTCATCTTCCGCACCAGCCTCGGCGTGGCGGGGCTGGAGGCCGCCGACCGCTTCCACGTGAACGCCTCGGCGCTGTCCACCTTCTCCCTGCTCCAACTCCTGGTCTACGCGGGCATGCAGATACCCGTCGGCCTGATGGTCGACCGGCTCGGCACCAAGAAGGTGCTCACCCTCGGCGCCGTGCTCTTCACCGCGGGCCAGATCGGCTTCGCGCTCTCCCCCTCCTACGGGATGGCCCTGGCGGCCCGCGCCCTGCTGGGCTGCGGCGACGCCATGACCTTCATCTCCGTGCTGCGGCTCGGCACCCGCTGGTTCCCGGCCCGCCGGGGCCCGCTGATGGCGCAGTTGGCCGGCCTGGTCGGGATGGCGGGCAACCTGGTCTCCACGCTGGTGCTGGCTCCCGTGCTGCACGGGGTCGGCTGGGTGCCCGCGTTCGCGGGGAGCGCCGTGGCGGGGCTGGTGGTGCTGGTCCCGCTGGTGCTGTTCCTGCGCGACCACCCGGAAGGCCACGAGCCCGCGCCGCAGGCGGCCGGCGGGACGGGAAGCCTCGGTGCGGGGGGATTCGTACGGCGCCAGATCACGGACTCCTGGCGGGAGCCGGGCACGAAGCTCGGCCTGTGGGTGCACTTCACGACGCAGTTCCCGGCGATGGTGTTCCTGCTGCTGTGGGGCATGCCCTTCCTCGTCGAGGCACAGGGGCTGTCCCGGACCACCGCGGGCGGGCTGCTGACCCTGGTGGTCGCCTCGAACATGGCCCTCGGGCTGGTCTACGGCCAGATCGTCGGCCGGAGGCAGTCCTCCCGGATCCCCCTGGCCCTGGGCACGGTCGCCCTGACCGCCCTCCTCTGGGGCTCGGTCCTGGCCTACCCCGGGGACCACGCGCCGATGTGGCTGCTGATCGCGCTCTGCCTGGTGCTGGGCACGTGCGGTCCGGCGTCGATGATCGGCTTCGACTTCGCCCGTCCCGCCAACCCGGCGGAACGCCAGGGCACCGCCTCCGGCATCACCAACATGGGCGGTTTCATCGCCTCGATGACGACCCTGCTGGTGGTGGGCCTGCTGCTCGACGCCACCGGGGACAACTACCGCATCGCGTTCTCGTCGGTCTTCGTCCTGGAACTCCTGGGCATCGCCCAGATCCTGCGCCTGCGCGGCCGGGCCCTGGCCCGCGAACGCGAGCGGCTGGGACCGGGCGCCGCCCCGGCGGTCACGGTGCCGCCGGCGGTCCTGGTGCCGCCGGCGGTCCTGGTGACCCCGGCGTCCGCCGTCCCGCCCGGCCCGGTCCCGCGGCCCCCCGCGCCGGGGGGGCGCCCGGCCCGCGCCCCCCGCGCGGGCCCCGGCCCGCCCCCCGCCGCCCGGGGGCGGCGCGGGGTCGGGCGCGCTC